>NZ_JAWDID010000034.1:0-58981 GCF_032464875.1 Allobosea rubneri | reverse complement strand
CCAGGGAGGGCGGCTGCGGCAGGCGGCGCAGGATCGCGCCCCGCAACGCCATCGCGCCATGGGCAAGCCAACCGACCAGGATCACGCCGAAGCCCGGCTCATCGTCGCGGCGGTCGTCGGTATCGGACCAGGCGGCATCGTCCTCGTCGGTCTCGGGGTCCTCGTCCACGACGAAGCCGAAGCCGGCCGCGGCCGTGACGGCAAGGATGGCGATGCCGGCATAGACGAAGGCAACGAGCCCGCCGAGCGCCGTGCCGGAAATGCCGACGAGATTGCGGGTGCCGTGCAGCAGGGCATCACCGATAACGCCGCCCATGCCGGTCGGCAGTGGCCAGCGCGGCGTCGCCGGTAGGGCGCTCGCGACCGCCGCAGTGGCGACGACGCCGGCGACCCAGAGGGCGAGCTTGAGGGCGCTGCGATCGAAGAGATGGACGCGGATCAGCCTGAGCGACCAGAGCAGCGGCGGCAGCAGCAAGGCAATGACGCCGAGTCCGATCAGCTGCATGGCGAGGTCGGCGACCATGGCGCCCGGCCGGCCGAGCAGGTTCTGGACCGCGCCGCGGGTGGCGTTGTTGAGGCTGGGATCGTCGACCGACCACGTCGCCAGCGAGATGGCGACCGCGGCGGTCAGCGCGAGCAGCGCGAGGCCGCCGATCTCGGCCGCCCGGCGCGAGAGGAAGTCGCGAACGGGATCGGGCAAGCGGTCGATCAGCGAGGAGGAGCGTCGGATCGTGCGCATGCGGGCGGGCCGTGATTCCGGATGTCTGGAAAGGCGATGGCCGCCGGCCCCGCCCTCGAAACAGCAGGTTAGGAAGGCGAGGTTAAGACCCGCTTAACCTTGCGCGCCGGAGCGGGGCGGCAACGGGCAATCACCACCGCAACCAGCAAAAAAGCCCCGGCGGTGACCCGCCGGGGCGCTGTTTCATGTGGAACGCGGCAGGGCCGGGTCACATGTTGTAGGCGCGCTCGCCATGCTCGGCGATGTCGAGACCCTCGCGCTCCTGCTCGGAGGTGACGCGCAGGCCGATGACGGCGTCGACGATCTTGAACAGGACGAAGGAGCCGATGCCGCACCAGACGACGGCGACGAGAACGGCGACGGTCTGCTTCCAGACCTGCGCGCCCATCGCGTAGTCGGCGACGCCGACGCCGCCCAGCGCCGGCGAGACGAAGATGCCGGTGCCGATCGAGCCGATGATGCCGGCGACGCCATGGATGCCGAACACGTCGAGCGAATCGTCATAGCCGAGCGCGTTCTTGATCGTGGTGCAGAAGAAGAAGCAGACCACGCCGCAGATCGCGCCGAGCACGATGGCGCCCATCGGGCCGACCAGCCCAGCCGCCGGAGTGACGGCGACGAGGCCGGCGATGATGCCCGAAAGCATACCGAGCAGCGAGGGCTTGCCCTTGATCATCCACTCGATGAAGAGCCAGCCGAGCGCGGCGCCGGCGGTGGCGGTCAGGGTGTTGATCATGGCGAGCGCAGCGCCGGCCGTCGCCTCGAGGTTCGAGCCCGCGTTGAAGCCGAACCAGCCGACCCAGAGCAGCGAGGTGCCGATGAAGGTCATGGTCAGCGAATGCGGCGACATCAGCTCCTTGCCGTAGCCGATGCGCTTGCCGAGGACGAGCGCGCCGACCAGCGCGGCGATGCCAGCATTGATGTGAACGACCGTGCCGCCGGCGAAATCGAGCGCGCCGAGGGAGAACAGATAGCCTTCGCTGAACCAGACCATGTGGGCCATGGGGAAGTAGACGAAGCCGCTCCAGAGCACGACGAAGAGCAGCAGTGCCGAGAACTTCATGCGCTCGACCAGGCCGCCGACGATCAGGGCCGGGGTGATGATCGCGAAGGTCATCTGGAAGCAGATGAAGACGTATTCGGGGATGACCACGCCCTTGGTGAAGGTGTCGGTCGTGGTCTCGGTGCTGACGCCGGCGAGGAAGGCCTTCGAGAAGCCGCCGATGAAGCTGGTCAGCGAGCCGCCGCCGGTGAAGGCGAGGCTGTAGCCGTAGACCACCCAGATGATGATCATGATCGCGGCGGTGGCGGTGATGTGGCTCATCACCGAGAGCATGTTCTTGCTGCGCGCGAGGCCGCCATAGAACAGGGCGAGGCCCGGCAGGGTCATCATCAGCACGAGCAGCGAGGACACCAGCATCCATGCGGTGTCGCCCTTATTGGCGACTGCTGCGGCGGCCGGAGCGGCGGGCGGGGTCTGCGCCAGTGCCGCGACGGTGCCCGCCGCGAGCGCCATCCCGACCATCCCGGCCCGGGTGAGGGTCTTGAAATTCATCGTCAAACTCCTGGACGAAAGGTCTGGGATCAAAGGGCGTCGCCGTCGGTCTCGCCGGTGCGGATGCGCACGGCCTTCTCGATCGGCGAAACGAAGATCTTGCCGTCGCCGATCTGGCCGGTGCGGGCCGCGGCGGTGATCGCCTCGATCACCTGCGGGACGAGCTCGTCGGTAACCGCGACCTCGATCTTGATCTTGGGCAGGAAGCTCACGGCGTATTCGGCACCGCGATAGATCTCGGTATGGCCCTTCTGGCGGCCATAGCCCTTCACTTCGGTCACGGTCAGGCCGTGCACGCCGATGGAGGTGAGCCCGTCGCGCACCTCCTCCAGCTTGAACGGCTTGATGACGGCCATCACGATCTTCATGGCTGGGTTACCCCCGGTTGCGCTGCCGGGAGCGAAGATCCGGCGAGCTCGTTAGCGCCGCGCGGGGCAGAAGAGCTCCGCGCACGTCGCCTTTCGCCAATCAAGCCGCGTGCCAACTGCCGGACTGCCCTCAGGAGAGGCAATGCCGCGATTCCGCCACGATCCGCGGAGGCGGAACGGCCGGATATGCCTAGAAATTAGGCTGATGCGAGAAAACAAGGCGGGTGCCCGCCGCCGACCGCCCGTCGGCTACTGCGCCACCGGACGTGGCGGGAACCCCGCTTTCTCGGAAGGCGGTCTAGGACCGATCGGGCCGGGGCCGGATCAGGCCTTCCTGCGCCACCGAGGCGACGAGCCGGCGCTGCCGGTCGAAGATCAGCCCGCGCGAAAAGCCTCTCGCGCCGGAGGTCGAGGGACTGTCCTGGGCATAGAGCAACCAGTCATCGGCCCGGAACGGGCGATGGAACCAGAGCGCATGGTCGAGGCTGGCACCCTGGATGCGGTTGTCGAAGACGGTGGTGCCGTGGGCGATCAGGCTGGAATCGAGCAGCATCAGATCCGAAGCGTAGGCGAGCACGCTCTGGTGGATCGCCGGCTCGTCCGGCAGCGGCTTCACGGCCCGGATCCAGACGTTGAAGCGAGGCTCCCGTTTCGAGTCGTCGCCATAGCGATCGAACTCGACCGGCCGGATCTCGATCGGCCGCTCGCGCTGATAATAGGCACGCACGGCCGCCGGCATGTGCGGCAGGATGTCCCGCGCCATGCCGTCCCGATCCGGCAGATCCTCCGGCATCGGCACGTCCGGCATCGGCATCTGATGCTCGTAGCCTTCTTCCTCGACCTGGAAGGAGGCCGACATGGCGAAGATCGCCGCGCCGTTCTGCAAGGCCAACACCCGCCTTGTGGTGAAGGAGCGGCCGTCGCGCAGGCGGTCGACCTCGTAGATGATCGGCGTCTCCGGATCGCCCGGCAGCAGGAAATAGGCGTGCAGCGAGTGCGGCTGGCGCTCCTCGACGGTCTTGCAGGCGGCATAGAGCGCCTGGCCGATGACCTGGCCGCCGAAGACCCGCTGCCAGCCGACGCGGGGGCTGCGACCCTGGAACCGGTTGTTTCCGAGATCCTCCAGGTCGAGGATCGAGGTCAGGCTGTCGGGGACGCTGTTCATCGGCGGCGGTTCTTGATCGGGCTGGCTTGCGGCAGGCTTTGCAGGGACGAGGCTTGCAGCCCGGCCGGGCGGCGGGCAAGACGATAGCAGCATCAGCAACGAGCCGCCGGCCAGCGTCAAGCGCCGCGGCTCCGGCAGGCGGAGAACGGGATGGACCGGAACCCGGAAGGCGCGCAGTCGCGCATCGTGATCGCCGGCGGCGGCATCGCCGGGATGACGCTGGCACTGGCGGTGAAGCAGGCGCTCGGTGCGGCGTTCGACGTCATGCTGGTCGATCCCGTCGTGGCGGCAAGGCCGCGCATCGACAACCGGGCCTATGCCGTCGCCGCCGCGGCGCGCAACATGCTCGACGCGCTCGGCGTCTGGAAACAGGTCGAGCCCTCCGCTGCGCCGATGATGGAAATGCAGATCACCGATAGTCGCACCTCCGATGTGGTGCGGCCGGTCTTCCTGACCTTCGAGGGCGAGGCCGAGCCCGGCCAGCCTTTCGCGCATATGGTCGAGAACGGCGCGCTGGTCGCGGCGCTGCTGCAGGCGGCGAAGGCGGCCGGGGTCACGCTGCGCGCCGAAGGGGTGCGCTCGGGCGACTGCGTCGATGGCGGGCCGATGCAGGTCGCGCTCACCGGCGGCGAGACGGTGCAGGCCGCGCTCCTTGTCGCGGCCGACGGGGCGCGTTCGAAGCTGCGCGAGAAGGCCGGGATCGGCTGGGTCGGCTGGTCCTATCCGCAGTCGGGCATCGTCGCGACGATCGGTCATGAGCGGCCGCATGGCGGCCTCGCCGTCGAGCATTTCCTGCCATCCGGCCCCTTCGCCATGCTGCCCCTGCCCGATGGCGGCCGGCTCGGACACCGCTCCTCGATCGTCTGGACCGAGCGCAGCGAGAATGTCGAGGCGCTGCTCTCGCTCGACGAGGCCGACCTGCTCGCCGAGATCGAGCGTCGCTTCGGCCTGCAGCTCGGCGAGATCGCGCTGGAGAGCCGGGTCAGTGCGCATCCCTTGTCCTTCGGCATGGCGCGCAGCTTCGTCGGCGAGCGGCTGGCGCTGCTCGGCGACGCCGCGCATGTCATCCACCCGATCGCCGGGCAGGGGCTCAATCTCGGCCTGAAGGATGTCGCGGCGCTGGCCGAGACGATCGTCGATGCGGCCCGGCTCGGGCTCGACCCCGGCGCCGCGGACGTGCTCGAGGCCTATGAGAAGGCGCGGCGCTTCGACACGGTGGCGATGGGCGTCGTCACCGACGGGCTGAACCGGCTGTTCTCGAACGATTCGACGCCGCTGCGCCTGATGCGCGATCTCGGCCTCGGCGTGGTCGAGCGCCTGCCGGGGCTGAAGCGGATGTTCATCCGCGAGGCGGCAGGGCTTTCCGCCGAGGCGCCTCGCCTGCTGCGCGGGGAGATGCTGTAGCGGCGGAACCCTTCTCCCCGAGCAGGGGAAGGAACGGCACTACCGTCCCTACCCCTCGATCTGCCGCGCCTCTTCCGGCAGCATGATCGGAATTCCGTTGCGGATCGGATAGGCGAGCTTGGCAGCGCGGCTGATCAGCTCCTGCCGCGCGGCGTCGTATTCCAGCGTCGCCTTGCTGATCGGGCAGACCAGGATCTCCAGCAGCTTGGGGTCGATGCGGGGCGCCGCCGTGGCAACCCCGGACTTGGTTTCGGTGCTCATTGCAGATCTCCGTCAGGCTGACCGGCGCGGCAGATCGGCCAGCATGCCGGCCGCGACCATCAGCTTTGGCAAAGACAGGCCCGACATGGCAATGGCCGAAACGGTGGCGCGGGTGCGCTCGGCCTCCGGGCTGCGCAGTTCGAGCCAGCCCTGAAGCGCCTCCGGCCCGCTGGCGCCGGCGGCGATCTCCTGCGTCAGCCCGGCATGGGCATCGGTCAGGGTCTCGACCGCGCGCTGGCGCGCCATGCGCTCGTAATCGTCGGTGGCGGGCACGCTCGCCGCGGCGGTAGCGAGCGCCGAGAGCCCGAAGACCGAATCGGCAGCGAAATGAATGCGCGCGACCTCGATGATGTCACCGCCGCTGCGGCCGGCAATGTCGACGATGTCGGTCGCCTGCGCCAGCCAGGGCAGGCTGGCGACGCTGGTGGCGAGCGCCTCGGGCACCTGCTCGGCGATCAGGGTCGCGATGGCGGCGGTGCGGGCCTGCGCAGCCGCTTCCGGCAGTATGGTCGGCAGGGCGGCTGCGAGCGCTGCGACGCCTTTCGCGTAATGCGCGACGGTCTGCTCGATGGCGCCCGGCCTGGCGACGCCGCGGCGCAGGAACCAGCGCATGCGGTCGACGACCAGTTCCTGGATCGCGCCGTAGAGCCCGAGCTGGGTCTTGCCGGGAATCTTCGCATCGAGCGCGTCGATGCCGGCATTGAGGCCGATCAGGTCGAAGGTGTCGCGCGCGATGGCGTAGGCCGCCGCGATCTCCGGCGCCTCGGCGCGGGTCTGGTCGGCCAGCATGGTGACGATCGCCGGGCCGCCGCGGTTGACAATGGCATTGGCGAGTTGGGTCGCGACGATCTCGCGACGCAGCTTATGCCCGGCGATTTCGGCCCCGTAATGATCGCGCAGCGGCTGCGGGAAATAGCGCACGAGCTCGCTGGCGAGATAGGGATCGTCCGGCACCGCCGATTCGAGCAGCGAATCGTGCAGAGCAAGCTTGGCATAGGCCAGCAGCACGGCGAGCTCGGGCCGGGTCAGGCCCTCGCCACGCTTCTCGCGCTCGATCAGGGCGGCGTCCGGCGGCAGGTACTCGACCGTGCGGTCGAGCCGGCCCTCGCGCTCGAGCTGGACCATCAGCCGGCGCAGATGCGGTGTCGCGGCGATGCCCTGGTTCTGCGTCAGCGACAGCGCCAGGGACTGCAGATAGTTGTTGCGCAGGACGAGCAGGCCGACTTCGTCGGTCATCTCGGCGAGCAGCTTGTTGCGGTCCGTGTCGGAAAGGCGGCCGCTGCTCACCGCTCCGGCGAGCGCGATCTTGATGTTGACCTCGACGTCGGAGGTGTTGACTCCGGCGGAGTTGTCGATCGCGTCGGTGTTGAGCCGGACGCCCTGACGCGCCGCCTCGATGCGGCCGCGCTGGGTCATGCCGAGATTGGCGCCCTCGCCCACCACCCTGGCGCGAAGCTCGGCGCCGGCGATGCGGATCGCGTCATTGGCGCGGTCGCCGACCTGGGCGTCGCTCTCCTCGCCGGCGCGGATATAGGTGCCGATGCCACCGAACCAGAGCAGGTCGACCGGCGCCTTCAGGATCGCCGTCATCAGCTCGGCCGGGGTCGCCTGGGCCTTGTCGAAGCCGAGCACGGCGCGGATCTCGGGCGAAAGCGCAATGCTCTTGGCCTGGCGCGAGAATACGCCGCCGCCCTTCGAAATCAGGGCCTTGTCGTAATCCTGCCAGGAGGAGCGCGGCAGGGCGAACAGCCGCTGGCGCTCGGCGAGGCTGGTCGCGGGATCCGGATCGGGATCGAGGAAGATGTCGCGATGGTCGAAGGCGGCGACGAGCCGGGTCGCCGGCGAGAGCAGCATGCCGTTGCCGAAGACGTCGCCCGACATGTCGCCGACGCCGGCGACCGTGAACGGCGTCGTCTGGATATCGATGTCGATCTCGCGGAAATGGCGCTTCACCGCCTCCCAGGCGCCGCGGGCGGTGATGCCCATGCCCTTGTGATCGTAGCCTTGCGAGCCGCCCGAGGCGAAGGCATCGCCGAGCCAGTGATGCTTCTCGGCCGAAAGCGCGTTGGCGGTGTCGGAGAAGGTCGCGGTGCCCTTGTCGGCGGCGACGACGAGATAGGGATCGTCGCCATCGTGCCGGACGGTGTCGGCCGGCGGCACCACGGTCTCGCCATCGAGATTATCGGTGAGCTCGAGCAGGGTGCGCACGAAGATTCGGTAGCTCTCGGTGCCCTCGGCCAGCCAGGCCTGGCGGTCGGAGGCCGGGGGCAGCAGTTTTGGCACGAAGCCGCCCTTGGCGCCGACCGGCACGATGACGGCGTTCTTGACCTGCTGCGCCTTGACCAGGCCAAGCACCTCGGTGCGGAAATCCTGCGGCCTGTCCGACCAGCGCAGGCCGCCGCGGGCGACCTTGCCGAAGCGCATATGCACGCCCTCGACGCGCGGCGAGTAGACGAAGATCTCGTAGAGCGGACGCGGCAGCGGCATGCCGTCGACCTGGCCCGAGGCGAATTTGAACGAGATCGTGCCGCGCGGATGGCCGTCGGCGCCGATCTGGAAGAAGTTGGTGCGCAGGATCGCGTCGATCAGGTTGACGAGGCGGCGCAGGATCCGGTCCTCGTCGAGGCTGGTGACGTCGGAGAGGGCCGCCTCGATGCGCTCGCGCTCTTCGGCCATGCCGCTCTGGCGCGCCGCCTCGGTGAGGCGCGGGTCGAACTTGGCGGCGAAGAGCTTAACCAGCATCGCGGCGATGCCGGGATGGCGGGCGAGCGCGTCGGCGATGTAGTCCTGCGCGTAGGGCGCGCCGACCTGGCGCAGATAGCGCCCGAGCGCGCGCAGCAGCGCCGCCTCGCGCCAGGCGAGGCCGGCGGCGAGCACGAGCTGGTCGAAGCGGTCGGATTCGCTGAAGCCGCGGAACTGCGCCATCAGCGCCGCCTCGATCGTCGGATCGAGCCGTTCGATGTCGATGGCGCTGCCATCGGCGCGTTCCAGCGTCATGTCATGCAGCCAGACGCGGGCCTCGGCGCCGTTTTCTCCTGCTTGCGGCTTGATGTTGAAGGTGCGCTCGTTGACGACGCGGAAGCCCATGTTCTCCAGCATCGGCACGCGTTCGGAGAGGGTGATCGCGGCGTCGCGGGAGAAGAGCTTGAGATTGGCGCGGGTCGCGCCGTCGCCCTCGCGGCGGTAGAGATTGACCGCTCGCGGCCGTGCGGCCGAGAGCTTCTGCAGCATGTCGATGTCGATCAGCGCGTCGGCGGCGTCGTAGCGCTCGCGATAGGCAGCGCCGAACGCCTCGACATAGCGCTCGACAAGAGCGCGGGCCTTGGGACCGGCCTTCTGGGCGTCGAGCGCATCGCGCAGCCCATCCGCCCAGGTGCGGACGATCGCGCTGATCCCGGCCTCGAGGGTGGCGCGGTCGATCTTCGGGGTTTTCCCTTCGTCGCGGCCGATGATGTAGTGGGTGCGGGCGAGCGGCCCGTCGGGATAGGCCGGATAGGCGGCGGAGACGCGGCCCTGATAGATCCGGGCGAGAAATTCGCCGACGCGCCGGCGCACCGTGGTGTCGTAGCGATCCTTCGGGATGAAGACGAGGATCGAGACGAAGCGGTCGAACTCGTCGGCGCGAGCGAGGGCGCGGATGCGCGGGCGCTCGGTGAGCTGCAGGATGTCGAGGGCAAAGCGCTCCAGCGTCTCGACATCGATCTGGAAAAGCTCGTCGCGCGGATAGGCGTCGAGGACGTTGAGCAAAGCGCGGCCGGAATAGCTCGCAGCGTCGAAGCCGATGCGCTTGGCGACGCGCGCCACCTTCAGGCGCAGATAGGGGATGGCGCGGGCGCTGCCGGTATAGGCGTTCGACGTCAGCAGGCCGACGATGCGCAATTCGCCATCGAGCCGGCCATCGGCGGTGAACAGCTTGACCCCGACATAGTCGAGATGGACGCGGCGATGCACCCGGCTCTTGACGTTGGCCTTGGTGATGATCAGCGCATGCGGCTTGGCGAGGAAGGCGCGGATCTCCGGCGTCATGACGACGAGCTCGCGGTTCTTGCGGAGCACGCGGACATCGGAGTCGCGGAGGATGCCGAGGCCGGAGGAATCGATCGGGTCGGCGGCGGTGTCGCCGCCGGCGAAGCGGTAGTCCCGCACGCCGAGCAGGGTGAAATTGTCGCTGGCGATCCATTCGAGGAACTGCAGCGCTTCGGCGACCTCGTCTTCGGGCAAGGGCGGCGGGTTCGAGCGATAGGACTGGATCACCTCGGTGATGCGGCCGCGCATCGCAGCCCAGTCGTCGACGGCGAGCCCGACATCGACATAGACGCGGGCGAGCCCGGCGCTCAGCCTGTCGCGCGCGTCCTGGCTGTCGATCCGGTCGAGGTGAAGGTGGATCAGGCTCTCACGGCGCGTCCCCTCCTGGGCGCGGGCGGCGGCTTCGCCGGCGAGCGCCTCGAAACGGCCATCGGCGCTGCGCGCGACGGCGAGAATGGGATGGGCGACGAGGCGCGGCTCATAGCCCTGCTCGGCGAGCTCCGCCAGGGTCGAGTCGAGCAGGAAGGGCTTGTTGTCGTTGACGATCTCCAGGATTGTGATCTGGCGCTCGCGCCCGGCCTCGTCGACCGTCTCGTCGCGGAAGCGCAGATTGGGCTCGCCCGGCTTGCGCTTGTCGGCAAGGTGCTCATAGGCGGCTGCGGCGGCGCGGGCGAGCATCTCCGGCGAAAGCGCCGTCAGGTCCTCGGCGACGGTGCGGCCATAGAGCAGCCTGGGGAAGTCCTCCGGCATCGCCGCGCCCAGCGCGCGGGCGGAGGATTCGATGGCTGCGACTGCTGCAGCCGTGGCGTTCGCTTCACGCTTGGCCATAATCGTCTTCCCCCTGCTATTTTGCGGCAGCGATGACATAGCTCCCTTGCCGCTGCAACTTTCGTCGCATGGCAGGAGCCAGATTGCACCAATGTGGCGCAGAAGCGGCAAGTCGTGCCTGATCCGCGCGGAAATCAGCGCAAGGAGTGCAGAGATGACGAAGAAGCATGACAAGCCGATGGTGGGCGAGGCGCCGGCGAAGCAGGACGCGCCGCCCGCCGTGATGGCGCTGCCGCTGCCCCAGGCCGAGCTGTCCCAGGAGATGCAGGCCTATTTCGCCAAATGCGAGGAGAAGCTCGGCTATGTGCCGAATGTGCTGCTCGCCTACGCCCATGACGGTGCCAAGCTCGCGGCTTTCGCGGCGCTCTACAACGATCTGATGCTGGCGCCGTCCGGCCTGTCGAAGCTGGAGCGCGAGATGATCGCGGTGGCGGTGTCGAGCGTGAACCGCTGCTATTACTGCCTGACTGCCCATGGCCAGGCGGTGCGTCAGCTCTCTGGGGATCCGGTGCTCGGCGAGATGATGGTGATGAACTACCGGGCCGCCAAGCTCTCGCGCCGGCACCGCGCCATGCTGGATTTCGCGGTCAAGCTGACCGAGACGCCGCATCTGATCGAGGAAGAGGACCGGCAGGCCCTGCGTGCCGCGGGCTTCGGCGAGCGCGACCTCTGGGACATCGGCGCCGTCGCGGCCTTCTTCAACATGTCGAACCGGATGGCTTCCGCGGTCGATATGCGCCCGAATGCCGAATATCACGGGTCGGTGCGGTAGCAGGATGGCCTCTCGCAGCACAGGCAGCAGACAAGAAAAACGGCCGGCGTGACCGCCAGCCGTGAGTTGGCCTCGACTCGTTGGCCCGGCCCGCCGCAGCGCCGGAGGGGCTGGGGGGCTGACGTGTCCGGTACCGCACAGGCCGGGCCGCCGAGGCAACGAGGGGAGTTGAGACGCGCAACAGGGCAGCCGCTTGGCGCAAGCGCGGCAAAATCATGGCGATGACGATGAAGTTGATCACGGTCTTGAGCGGGCGCGCGATCCTGCTTGTCAGCGCCGGGCGGGCGGGTCATCATTCCCGGCAGATCGGAAGCGATGGCCCAACCATCGCCAGGCAGGAGTCGCGATGAGCGAGAGTGAAACTCCGCCAGCGCATCGAGCGGGCGCTGTGGTCGCCTTCCCGGGGGCGGCCGCCCCGCCCTCCGTCACCTTCGACCGGCGCGAGCTCAACGAGCTGCTCAATCTCTATGGCCGCATGGTCGCGGCCGGCGAATGGCGCGATTACGCCATCGATTTCCTGCGCGACAAGGCCCAGTTCTCGGTGTTCCGGCGCTCGAGCGAGGTTCCGCTCTACCGCATCGTCAAGGACCCGTCGCTGGCGCGGCGTCAGGGCGCCTATTCGGTGGTCAGCGCGACCGGGCTGGTGCTGAAGCGCGGCGCCGAGCTCGGCAGGGTGTTGCGGGTGCTGGACAAGCGCCTCAGCGTCGTGAGCTGAGCGGCTGTTCAGTCGGCCGCGCCCGGCATCTTCTTCATCCTCAACAGATTGGTCCAGCGAGCGTGCTCGTCGCCCACAGCGCGAGCGCTGCCGATCAGGCTGAAGCCGGCGCGCTCGCCTGCAGGCGCCGCGGGTGGCGAGGGCTGGCGTCGGAAGCGGCTGTGCAGGCAAAAGAAAAGCCCCGGCTTTGCAGCCGGGGCCCGATATCTGCGCCTGGGCGCTTGATGCTTACTCGCGGTTGCCGAACAGCGAGAGCAGCATCTGGAACATGTTGATGAAGTTCAGGTAGAGCGACAGAGCGCCGTTCACCGAGAGCTTCGCAGCCGATTCCGGGTCCAGGTTCGAGTAGAGATACATCTCCTTCAGGCGCTGGGTGTCCCAGGCGGTCAGGCCGGCGAAGACCAGCACGCCGATCACCGAGATGCCGAAGGACAGGGCGCTCGAGGCCAGGAACAGGTTCACGACCGAGGCGATCACCAGGCCGATCAGGCCCATGATCAGGAAGGAGCCCATGCCCGACAGCGACTTCTGCGTGGTGTAGCCGAACAGGCTGAGACCGCCGAAGGCCGCCGCGGTGATGAAGAACACCTTGGCGATCGACTCACCCGTGAAGACCACGAAGATCGACGACATCGACACGCCCATCACCGCCGCGAAGGCGAAGAACATGGCGCGCGCGGTCGAGGAGCTCATGCTCTCGGCCTTGAACGAGAAGAACAGGATGAAGGCCAGCGGGGCCAGCATCACGACCCACTTGAGCGGGCTGAGATAGAGCGCCTGGCCGAGCGGCGTCAGCGCGTTGACCTTGCCCGTCGGCGAGTAGCCGGCGATGGCGAGCATCGAGATGCCGATGGCGAACAGGCCGGTGATGGCCAGGCCGATCGTCATGTTGTTGTAGACGCCGAGCATGAACGAGCGCAGGCCCTGATCCATCTCGACGGCGCTGGTCTGCTGTGCGCGGCCCGCACCCCAGACCGGAGCATTGCGGTCGAAGTTGCTCATGCAGAAAGTTCCCCTGAAACCGTTGGCAAAGGCGGACATCGCCCTTGCGAAGGCCCACCATCGTCCACCTTCGTGGCGACAGTGCGGAATATGAGGGGGAATGCGCCGCCTTACAAGGGGTGGCCATGGTTAATCGGGCCGGCGCGATAGAACTGCGCCGGCGTTTCGATGCAACATTACCCTTTGTCCATGTTTACGCTGCGCCGCGGACGTGGCGAACTCATAAATTGCGTAGATGAGAAGCGGGCGCCTTCGAAAGTATCTGCAACGTCCCGATCAATCCGAACATGACAGTGACGGCGACCGCAGCAGTCGCAGCAAGAATTGCGCCCGTGGGGTCTGGAACAAACTCGATCTTCATCACTTGCGTGACGACCCCCCAGCCGGCCGCCGCGCCGGCGACGAGCCCAAAAAGGGCCGAAACGACGCCGATGCCTGCGTATTCGAGGGCGTACGACGAAAGTATGAAGCGGCGGGTGGCGCCGAGGGTCTTCAGGATCATTGCGTCGTAGAGCCGCGCCCGCTGTCCGGCCGCCAGGGCTCCGGCCAGAACCAGCAGGCTCGCCACGATGGCGAGGCTGGAGGCACCGCGAATCGCGCTGGCGAGCTGGGCGACGATGACATTCACCGCTTCCAGAGCGTCCTTGACCCGCACCGCCGTCACCGCCGGGAAGGCGATGGCGAGCTGGCGCATCAGGGCGGCGTCGCCAGTCGGAGAGGCGGCGTCGGTCACCGTCACGGTGGCGAGGTTGGTGTGCGGGGCGCCGGCGAAGGTGTTGGGCGAGAACACCATGACGAAGTTGATGCCGAGCGAGCGCCACTCGATGTTGCGGAAATTGCTGACCCGCGCGGTGATGTTGCGGCCGAGCACGTTGACGGTGAGCGTGTCGCCGAGCTTGAGCCCGAGGCCCTCGATGGCGCGGGCGTCGAAGGAGACCAGCGGCTCGCCCTTGTAGTCGGCCGGCCACCATTCGCCGGAGGCGAGGCGCGAGCCTTCCGGCATGGTCGCGGCATAGGTGATGCCACGGTCGCCCTCCAGCACCCAGGCCATCTGCTCGCTCGCCTTGATCTGTTCGGCCGGCACGCCGTTCAGGCTGGTGATGCGGCCGCGCATCATCGGCACGCGCTCGACCGCGGCGCCGGGGCGCTGCCTGGCGAGGAATTCGTCGAAGGCGCCGGCCTGGGCATTGGGGATGTCGAGGAAGAAGAAGCTCGGCGCCGTCTTCGGCAGCGACTGGGTGAGCTGGCGCGACAGGCTGACATCGATGAAGGCGAGCGCCGAGAGCAGGGCGACGCCGAGGCCGAGCGAGAGCACCAGCGAAGGCGTCAGCGCGCCGGGCCGGTAGATATTGGCGAGGGCCATCCGCAGGGACGGGCGGCGCGGTCTGGGCGTGCGCCGTGCCAGCGCCATCAGTCCCCAGGCGATCAGGCGCAGCAGCAGGAAGACCGCGCCGGCGACGCCGATATAGATCAGGGCGATGCGCCGCTCATAGGCGAAGCCGAGCGCGACGCCGCCGAGGCCGGCGAGCGCGGCGCCGAAGATGGCGAGATAGATCCAGCGCGGGCGACGCCGGTCGGGCTCGATCTGGTCGCGAAACAGCGCCGAGACTGGAACGTCATGGGCGCGGCCGAGCGGGATGATGGCGAAGACGAGCGCGGTCAGCAGGCCGTAGAGCGCGGCGATGCCGAGCTCGCCCGGCGCCAGCGTCGCCTCGAAGGGCAATGGCAGGCTGTCGGCGAGCGCATAGGCCAGGGCGAAGGGCGCGGCGGCGCCGAGCGCGAGCCCGATGGCGATGCCGAAGGCGGCGACCAGCATGACCTCGGCGAGATGGATGGTGACGACCTTGCCCCCGGTGGCGCCGAGCGCCTTCAGCGTGGCGAAGTCTAGCTTCTTGGCCTCGACGAAGCGGCGCACCGCGTTGGCGACGCCGACACCGCCGACGAGCAGGGCGGTCAGGCCGACCAGCGTCAGGAACTGGGTGAAGCGCTCGACATTGCGTTGGAAGTTCGGGGCGGCGTTGGAGCGCGAGCGGATTTCCCAGCCGGCCTGTGCCTGTTCGCGGGCGGCGTCGGCGAGGAGCTGATCGAGCGCAGCGTCGGAGGAAGCGTTCTCGGGCAGCGTCACCCGGGCGGTCCAGCGTACCAAGCTGCCGGGCTGCAACAGATCCGAGGCGCGCAGCGCCTCCTGCGAGAGCAAAAGGCGCGGGCCGAAGCCGACGCCGGCGGCGATCTTGTCCGGCTCGGAGACCAGGCTGGCGCGCAATTGCACGCGTGCCGAGCCGATCTGGACGATGTCGCCGGGCTTGAGGTCGAGCCGGCCGAAGAGCACGGGATCGGCGATGCCGCCATAGACGCCGTCGCGGGCCGCGAGCAGCTCCGCGGCGGAGCCGGCAGGATCGCTGCGCAGCTCGCCGATGGTGGGATAACTGCCGTCGACCGCCTTGATCTCGACCAGGGCCGCCCCCTTCTCGCCGGCATTGGCCATGCCGCGAAGGGTGGCGATGGTCGAGACCGTGCCATGGCGTTCGAGGAAGGCGCGCTCCTCCGGCGTCGGCTCGCGATGGATCAGGCTGAAGGCTGCGTCGCCGCCGAGAATCCGCCTGCCCTCGCGGCCGAGCCCTTCGCTGAGGCCGCGTGAGGCCGAGGAGACGGCGGCGATCGCCATGACGCCGAGCGCGAGGCAGGCGATGAAGACGCCGAAGCCGCGCAGGCCGCCGCGCAGATCGCGCCAGGCCAAGCGCAAGGCGAGCTTCAGCCCGGTGCCGCGCGGCGCGGGGACGGGGTCGGCCGCGGCCGGTTTGACGGGAGCATGCATGGTCAGGCTACCGGCGCTGTCTGCGGAGCATCGGCCGGCGTCTCGATCCGGCCGGCGCGCAGCCTGACGGTGCGGTCGCAGGCGGCGGCGAGGGAAAGGTCGTGGGTGACGAGAACCAGGGTGCCGCCGCGCTCGCGCCGCAGCCCGAAGATCAGGTCGACGATCGAGCGCCCGGTCGCCTCGTCGAGATTGCCGGTCGGCTCGTCGGCGACGAGGATCGCCGGGTCGGTCGCGACGGCGCGGGCGATGGCGACGCGTTGCTGCTCGCCGCCCGAGAGTTGGGCCGGGTAATGGTCCATGCGGTGGCCGAGGCCGACATTGCGCAGCTCGGCAGCGGCGCGCTCGAAGGCGTCGGCCGCGCCAGCGAGCTCCAGCGGCAAGGCGACGTTCTCGCGGGCCGTCATCGTCGGCACGAGGTGGAAGGACTGGAAGACGATGCCGATGCGGCGGCCGCGGAACACGGCGAGTTCATCCTCGCCGAGGGCGCCGAGATCCTGGCCGGCGACCTTGACCAGGCCGGAATCGGGACGTTCGAGCCCGGCCATGGTCATCAGCAGGGTCGACTTGCCGGAACCGGACGGGCCGGTCAGGCCAGTGGCCTGGCCCTCCGCGATCGCCAGCGAGACGCCCTTCAGGATATGGACGCGGGCGGCGCCTCGTCCCAGACTAAGCTCGACGTCGCGCAATTCGATCGCCGAGGGGCCCTGCTCGCTCACCGCCATGTTTCCGCTCTCATCCCGTCCGATGCCGCTCCCACGCGCCGCTTCCGGAGCCGAAGGAGAAAGACCCGCCATGACCGTTGCCTGCAAGGCCGGCGCCGCCACCCGATATGGGCGCTCCGGCGGCCGAATCCAGCCATTGCGCCGATTTTGGGCCGCGGCCCTGATGTTCGCCCTTGTTTTGGGTTTCCACGCCATGACCACGCCGCTCCAGGCCCAGACGCCACCGCTGAAGCTCGTCGCGCTCGGCGACAGCCTGACCGCCGGCTACAACCTGCCCGGCAGCGCCGCCTTTCCGGCCGTGCTGGAGAAGCTGCTGCGTGAGAAGGGAATTTCCGTCGAGATCGCCAATGCGGGCGTCTCCGGCGATACCTCGCAGGGTGGTCTCGAGCGGCTCGACTGGTCGGTGCCCGACGGAACGGACGGGGTCATCCTCGAACTTGGGGCGAACGATGCGCTGCGCGGCATCGACCCGGCGGTGGCGGAGAAGGCGCTTGACGCGATCGTGACCAGACTCAAGGCACGCGGCATCCCGGTGCTGCTCGCCGGCATGTATGCGCCGCGCAATCTCGGCAGCGACTATGCGACGCGCTTCGACGGCCTCTATCCGAGAATTGCCGAGAAGCACGGCCTCATCCTTTATCCGTTCTTTCTGGACGGAATCGCCGGTGACCGGGTATTGAACCAGCCCGATCTGCTGCACCCGACGGCGGAGGGCGTCCGCGTCATCGCGACGCGCATCCTCCCGACGGTGGAGCGGTTCCTCACCACCCTGCGCCCGCGCTCCTGAGCGCCGGCGCCTTCCGCCTCATCCTACCCTGTCCGCGGCGCGCCCGGCGCGTCCGTCTCCGGAGCCTTGCGTCATGGAATACCGTCAACTCGGCCGCACCGATCTCAAGGTCTCGGCGATCTGCCTGGGCACCATGACCTGGGGCCAGCAGAACACCGAGGCCGAAGGCCATGAGCAGATGGACTATGCGCTCGACCAGGGCGTGAACTTCTTCGACACGGCCGAACTCTACTCGATTCCGCCCAAGGCGGAGACGCAGGGCTCGACCGAGCGGTTCATTGGCAGCTGGTTCAAGGCGCGCGGTAATCGCGACAAGGTGATCCTCGCCTCGAAGGTGATCGGCCGCTCGGCCAATGACTGGTTCCGCGACGACAAGGGGCCGACGCGGGTCAACCGCCGGCAGATCGAGGAAGCGGTCGACAAGAGCCTGAAGCGGTTGCAGACCGACTATATCGACCTCTACCAGATCCATTTCCCCGACCGGCCGATGGCCTGGGGCTCGAACCCGACCCGCTTCGGCAAGGCGGCCTTCGAGCCGGCGGCCGACGAGACGCCGATCGCCGAGCAGCTCGACGCCTTCGCCGACCTCGTCAAGGCCGGCAAGATCCGCCATCTCGGCCTCTCCAACGAGAGCGGCTGGGGCACGATGCGCTTCCTCGCCGAGGCGCAGACGGGCGGGCGCCCGCGGGTGCAGTCGATCCAGAACGCCTACAACCTCCTGAACCGCACCTTCGAGACGGCGCTGGCCGAGATCGCGCTGCGCGAGCAGGTCGGCCTGCTCGCCTATTCGCCGCTGGCGCAGGGCTATCTGACCGGCAAGTATCTCGATGGTGCCCGCCCGGCCGGGGCGCGCTCCACCCTGTTCGCCCGCGGCCAGCGCTATGAGACTGTTGGTGCCGAGGAGGCGATCCGGGCTTATGTCTCCCTGGCGCGGGAGGCCGGGCTCGATCCCGCACAGATGGCGCTCGCCTTCGTCACTTCGCGCTGCTTCGTCACCTCCAACATCATTGGCGCGACCAGCATGGCGCAGTTGAAGACCGCGATCGGCTCGGCCGCCGTCACGCTGTCGGCCGAGCTCGAGGCGAAGATCGACGCGGTCCACCAGCGTTTTGGCAATCCCTGCCCGTAAGGGGCCGCCGAAGCGCATCGCCATCCCTGACAAGCCGCGTAAGCGACGCCGTTTCGGGATCCATCGCAGGGCTCTGGCGCTTTGCGATGGATCCCGACGCTACGCTGCGCTCCGGCCGGGATGACGATGTGGCCAAAGAGCAGCCGCTGAACCTGTCCTAAGCCGGCTTGCCGGTTGCGTCCGGCAATGCGAGGCTTCGTCTCGCCAGAGTCACAAACGCTTGGCACTGATAGAGCTATGCCGCGGCTGTTCACTGCCCTGGAGATTCCCGCCGAGGTCGCCTCGGCCCTGACGCTGCATCGCGGTGGGCTGGTCGGTGCGCGCTGGATCGAGCCCGCCGACTACCACATCACCCTGCGCTTTCTCGGCGATATCGACCGGCGCATGGCCCATGACGTCGACAGCTTCCTCCACGATGTCGAGGCACCGCCGTTGACGATCACGCTCGATCAGCTCGGCAGCTTCGGCGGCGACCGGCCGCGGGCCGTGTTCGCGCGTGTCCAGCCGACGCCGCAGCTCGGCGAATTGCAGGCTGACCTGGAACGGTTGATGCGCCGTCTCGGCCTGCCGGCCGAAGGCCGCAAGTTCATGCCCCACGTCACGCTGGCGCGCCTGCGCGATGCCTCGCCGCTCGATGTCGCGCATTACCTCGCGACCCATCCGATCGTGCGGCCGATCAGCTTCACGGCGCGGCGCGTCGCGCTGTTCTCCTCGCGCGAATCGATCGGCGGCGGTCCCTATGTGCTGGAGGCCGCCTACCCGCTTGGCCCGGCCTATCCGAACCGGCCGAGCCGCACGGCTTCCGAGCGGAGGTGAGATGATGAGCGATCGGCCCAAGCGCCTCAGCCCCGAGGCGAGGCAGGAAGCGCTGGCGGTCCTGGCCGGCTGGAAGCTGGTCGAGGGCCGCGAGGCGATCAGCCGGCGCTTCGTCTTCCGCGACTTCAGCGAGGCCTTCGGCTGGATGAGCCGGGTGGCGTTGCTGGCCGAGAAGATGGACCATCATCCGGAATGGTCGAATGTCTACAAGACGGTCGAGGTGACGCTCGCGACCCATGATGCGGGCGGGCTGACCGAGCTCGACATCCGGATGGCGCGCGCCATGGACGCGATGGCGGGCTGAGATCTGCCTTCGGTCAGCTGCCCGCCTTCAGCCAGCGCCGCACCCAGGCGGCAGGCAGTCGCTTCGCCAGGGTTTTGAAGGTCGGTCGCAGGCGCGGCAGCGCCAATTTGCAAACGAGTCGACCGCGCCAGCTCAGCGGCACGGCGAGATCGTAGACGGCGACCGTCCCGTCGGCGTGTTCGAGCTTGTAGGTGTCGGCTGGCGCGAGCAGATCGAAGACGGCGCTGCCGCGCGCCTTGGCACCGACGAAGGCCTGATGGATCAGGATTCGGCCAATGCCCTCGCGGTCGAAATCGGGGTCGCTGGCGATGACATGGCCGAAGCTGCGGCCCATGCAGTCGAAGGAGATGTCGATGCCGATCGGCGAGCCGGCGCAGGTGATGATCGACAGGCGCAGGCCGGCCTCGTCTGCCTCTTCGCCGGCGAGCGCGGCGAAGAAATCCTGGAAGCGCGGATCGGCGGCTGTCGGGGCGAGGATGCCGTGCCGTGCGAGGGCCTTGCGCTTCATCGCCACGGCCATGGTCGCCAGCGTGCGCGCCTCGGCGCCCGGTGTCAGGGCGCTGAAGCCGAGCTCGCCGCGCTCGGCGAGGCGGCGCATGCGGCGGCGGTAGTTCGAGCGTTCGCGGGCCGGATAGGCCATGCTCGGACCTTCGGCCGAGACGCGTTGTGCAAGGTCGGCGAAGGGCGCCTCCTGCCGCTGAACCAGAAGCGCCGTGCCCGGGCGGGGCAGGGCCGCATCGGCGCGCAGCTGGCGGATCTCGAAGAGATCGGCACCGAGCCGGCCGAGCGCGGCCCAGCCGGCATCGAGCCAGCGCTGCCTATCCGGACTGGGCTCGACCAGGACATCGCCGAACTGGGCGACCGGTGCTCCCATGAGTTGTACGATGTCGAGGCCGAGGCTGCGTCGGCGCACCAGCGGCCAGAGCATCACCAGCCTGCCTTCGCTTCGCCCGGCGAGGATGCTGATGCGGCTCCTTGCATCGAGATAATGGTCGCACCAATGACGCAGGAAGGCATGACGCAGGAAGAGCTGCTGCGGCATGCCGGCGCGGGAGAAAAGGGCGTCCCATTCCGGCTTCAGCGCTTCGAAGGCGGCGCGATCCGTCAGGACTTCGAGCGTGAGCGGCGCCATGACGGCATCGCCAGTGGGACGCCGGATTCCGGCCTCGGCCATCGCAGCTCTCGCCAGCACGGCTCAGGCCTGGCCGCGCAGATGCTGGATCAGGCGCCTGGCGCCGGCCAGTCTGAAATGGGCGAGGTAGGGCAGAAGCAGCAGCGGGTGGCGCACGGCAAAGGGCGCATCGTGCTCGACGAGATGGCGGATGGCGAGCACGGGCAAGGGCGAGCGCAAGGGCCGGAAGTCGGGGTTCCACAGGCCGGGCGCGTCCGACTCCGCATGCATCAGGCCGATCATCCGGCGCCGGCTGAGCGAATAGAACTTGTTCCGCTTCTGGACGCGCTGGAGCATAGCGAGGCCGGCTTCGCCGCCGCAATGCGGGAAGCCGACGATGATCGTCCGGAAATGCGCCATGCTGGGCTTGCAGGGGATTTCGTCGAGGGCGGCAAAACTGCCGCGGATCAGCGCGAAGGCGCGCTCCTCCTCGTCCGGCCCGGCCTCGCAGATCGCGAGCCGCGCCGTGTCGATGCGGGCCGCCTGGCGGGTGAAGGGGCAAACGGCGCCGGTGCGACCGAGCTCGGGATGCTCGCGCATCAGATAGCTCTCGACCCAGTCGGCGAGCGTCGCCAGCGCGGCATTCGCTTCGGGCCGGGCCGCGATCTCGGCGCGTGCCTGCGCAAAGCTCAGAAGCGCGCTGCGCACCTCAGCCGTCCTCGCCACCTGCTCCAGCATGATCCTGCGCTCCGCGCCTCTGCAACCAGCGATAGCAGGCGCGGCTTAGGGAATGGTTGACCGGACCATGGGGCAAGGCCGGACCGACGTTAGGGTTTAGGAAAGGTTTCGCCGGGGGCCCAGCCGCAGGCAGCCAGCGCTGCATGCAGATGCGGCGGTGCTGGCGCTGCGACCCGGATCGGCTCGCGCTTCGGATAGAGCGGCAGGATCAGCTCGTGGGCGTGCAGATGAAGGCCGGGGCCGCCGCTGCGCGGCGCGGTGCCGTAAATCTCGTCGCCGCGGATCGGCCAGCCGCTGGCGGCGCAATGAACCCGCAATTGGTGGGTGCGGCCGGTCAGCGGCTCCAGCGCCAGCCAGGCGAGGGGCGCCCCGTCGAGGCGGCCGCGGCCGAGCACGCGATAGCAGGTCTGCGAGGGCAGGCCGGCCGGGTCGGTCTTCATCCACCAGCCGCGATCGGGCGAGAGCTTTGCAAGGGCGAAGTCGATCAACCCCTCCTCCTCGGCCGGTTCGCCTTCGACCACGGCCCAATAGGTCTTGCCGACCCGGCCATCGCGGAACATCTGGTTGAGCTGCGCCATGGCGCGCGGATGGCGGCCGAGGACGAGACAGCCGGAGGTGTCCTTGTCGAGCCGGTGCGCGGCCTCCGGGCGGCGAGGTAGGCCGAAGCGCAGCGCGTCGAGATGATCGGTCAGCACCGGGATGACACGGCCCTTCGCCTGCGGGCCGCGATGCACCGGCAGGCCGGCCGGCTTATCGATGACGAGCATCATCGCGTCGCGGTAGAGCAGCGGAACGGGCGGCTCGGCGAACTGCTCCGCTTGCGCGACGGTTGGCGAAAGGGCTGGTTGATCGGGCTGGCTCATGGCATTGCGCTAACGAAGGCCGCAGGGCCATGCAACCGGAAGTGTCGCCGCGAGCGGCATCAGGACGAGCGATGAGCGAGACCGAACCGAAAAAGCGCGGCTTCTTTTCGAAGCTGTTCGGGCTGGACGAGAAGCCTAAGCCGCAGGAGCCGGCGGCTCCGGTCGTCGAGACCGCGCCGGTCCCGGAGCCGTCCGTCGAAGCTGTGGTAACGCCCGAACCGGAAAGCCCGGCCGAGATCGCGCCTGAGCTTCCGGCCGAGCCGGAGCCCCAGCCAGAACCCGAGGTGCTGCTCGCCCCGGAGGTGTTGCTCGGCGAGGATGCGCCGCTGCCGATCGTCGCAGCCGAGCCGGTGCAGCCGAAGCGCAGCTGGTGGCGGCGGCTGGCGGACGGATTGTCGCGGACCTCCTCGGCGCTGACCACCGGCATCGCCGACCTCTTCACCAAGCGCAAGCTCGACGCGGCAACGCTCGAGGACCTCGAAGACATCCTGATTCAGGCCGATCTCGGCCTCGCCACCGCCGCGCGCGTCGCCAAGGCGGTCGGCGAGGGGCGCTACGACAAGCAGATCGAGCCGGACGAGGTGAAGGCGATCCTGGCGCGCGAGGTCGAGGCGATCCTCACCCCCGTCGCCAGGCCGCTGGTGATCGACGCCACGAAAAAGCCGTTCGTCATCCTGATGGTCGGCGTCAACGGCTCGGGCAAGACGACGACAATCGGCAAGCTTGCGGCCAAGTTCCGGGCCGAGGGCAAGTCGGTGATGCTGGCGGCTGGCGATACGTTCCGCGCTGCGGCGATCGAGCAGCTCAAGGTCTGGGGCACCCGGACGGGTACCGAAGTGGTCGCCGGCAACCAGGGCGCCGATGCCGCCGGGCTCGCCTTCGAGGCGCTGCAGAAGGCGAAGGCCGCAGGAACCGACGTGCTGCTGATCGACACCGCCGGCCGGCTGCAGAACAAGACCGGGCTGATGGCCGAGCTCGCCAAGGTGGTGCGGGTGATCCAGAAGCTCGACGCACAGGCGCCGCATGCGGCCTTGCTCGTGCTCGACGCGACGGTCGGCCAGAATGCGGTCAGCCAGGTCGAGGCCTTCCGCGAGACGGCGGGCGTCACCGGGCTGGTGATGACCAAGCTCGACGGCACCGCCCGCGGCGGCATTCTCGTCGCGCTGGCAGCTCAGTTCGGGCTGCCGGTGCATTTCATCGGAGTCGGCGAGAGCGTCGACGATCTGGAGCCGTTCCAGGCGCGCGATTTCGCGCGCGCCGTGGCGGGATTGGGAGAGATGGCATGAGCGAAACGGCAGCGGGCGCGACGGAGGCGGGCAAGGCGAAGCCGATCAACCCGCTCCTGAAGCTGGCGCTCGAATTCGGCCCGCTCGCGATCTTCTTCTTCGCCAATTCCTATGGCGACCGGCTGTTCGGCGTCGCCTCGGACCGGCGGATCTTCGTCGCCACCGGCATCTTTATCGCCGCCTCGCTTTTGGCGCTGGCGCTGTCGAAGATCCTGATGAACCATCTGCCGCGCATGGCGATCGTCAACGCGGTGGTGGTCACTGTGTTCGGCGGCCTGACCATCGCGCTCGACGACGCCTTCTTCATCAAGGTCAAGCCGACCATCGTGAACACGCTGTTCGGCTGCGTGCTGCTGGGCGGGCTCTGGTTCGGCCGGTCCCTGCTGGCGCTGGTGCTCGACAGTGTGCTGCAGCTCGACGCGGAGGGTTGGCGCAAGCTGACGCTGCGCTGGGGGCTGTTCTTCTTCGTGCTGGCGGCGCTGAACGAGCTGGTCTGGCGGACCCAGAGCCAGGATTTCTGGGTCGCTTTCAAGGTCTGGGGCGTGATGCCGCTGACCATGATCTTTGCGCTGGCCCAGACGCCGCTGATCCTGAAGCACGAGATCAAGCGCGAGGGCGCGGCGGAGTAAAGCTTCTGCACTGTCATTCCGGGGCCTCGCAAAGCGCGGCGCCCCGGAATGAGAAGCGGGGAAGCGGCCCTATTTCGGCGCGAGGCGGATCGCGCCGTCGAGGCGGATCGCGGTGCCGTTCAGCATGTCGTTCTCCACGATGCTCTTGACCAGCGCGGCGTATTCGGCCGGCCGGCCGAGGCGCGAGGGGTGCGGCACCGAGACGGCGAGCGAAGCGCGGGCATCGTCGGGCAGGCCCGCGAACATCGGCGTCTCGAACAGGCCGGGCATGATCGTGACGATGCGGATGCCGACCCCGGCGAGGTCGCGGGCGACCGGCAGGGTCAGGCCGACGACGCCGGCCTTCGAGGCGGCATAGGCGGCCTGGCCGATCTGCCCGTCCTCGGCGGCGACCGAGGCGGTGCAGACGAAGACGCCGCGGCCGCCATCCGGCGTGACCGGATCGAGCGCCGCCAGGGCCACCGCCGATTTGGCGATCAGGCGGAAGGTGCCGGTCAGGTTGATCGCGACCGCCTTCTCGAAGGTGGCGAGGTCATGGGCGACGAGCTCGCCGGTCTCGCGCTTCTTCGAGACGACGCGGCGGCCGGGCGCGACGCCGGCGCAGTTGACGACGATGCGGGCGACGCCATGGGCGGCGCGGGATTTTTGCAGGGCAGCGTCGACCGAGGCCTCGTCGGTGACGTCGCAGGCCACGAACAGCCCGCCGATCTCCTTGGCGATCGCTTCACCACGCTCGGCGTTGAGATCGAACAGCGCGACCTTGACGCCATGGCTGGCGAGCATGCGCGCCGTGCCTTCGCCGAGACCGGAAGCGCCGCCGGTGACGATGGCGGCAAGGGACGAATCGAGCTGCATGGCGCGTTCCTCAAGCTTTTGACATTGCTGCAAGGGGTTTAGAGGCGCGATGCTCCGCCTCCAAGAGCGATTCTAGCGGCCTCCCTTGTGCACGCTTGCGGGCGGGGCCACATCTTGGCGTCGAAAGCGCGCATCATTGGCGCGCCATGGAGGAGAAAGATGAGCGAGGGTTTCAGCTTCAGCCAGCGTTTCACCGCCGAGGAGATGGCGGCGATCCGCCGGAGCCTGCGCGACGAGGAACGCTTCGGCTCGGAGCTCATTGCCCTGCTCCGGCGCGTCGCCAAGCGCATCCCCTTCGCCGAGGACGGGCTCGCCGCCTGGCTTTGCGCCCGCGACCCGGCGACGCCGCGGCGCGTGCGCTACACTCTGCTCGGCGCGCTCGGCTATTTCGTGCTGCCGATCGATGCTCTGCCCGACATCATGCCCTTCCTCGGCTTCACCGATGATGCGGCCGTGTTGGCGGCGGCGATCGCGGCGGTGGCGGGCTCGATCACCGTCGAGCACCGCGCAAGGGCGAAGAAGATTCTCGCCGAGCTCTAGAGCCGGATCTGATCGGATTGGATCGATCTGATCGGTGAATCCGTCTCTCACTTTAGGATAGAGGTCGTTTTTGCCGATCAGCTTGCTGTGCAAGCTGATCGGAACGGGCCTTGCGTCTCAGGGCGTCAGCACGATCTTGCCCTGAGCCTTGCGCTCGGCGATCAGCGCGAAGGCCTCGGCGGCGCGCTCCAGCGGGAAGGCGGCGTGGACATGGGCGCGGATCCTGCCCTCGGCCGCCCAGCCGAGCAGGCGTTCCATATTGGAGCGGTGGGCCTGGGGCTCGCGGCGGACGAAATCACCCCAGAACACGCCGCGCAGATCGCAGCCCTTGAGCAGCAACAGGTTGAGCGGCGGCCTGGGGATGGCGCCGCCGGCGAAGCCGACGACGAGATAGCGCCCGCCCCAGCCCATCGAGCGCAAGGC
This sequence comes from Allobosea rubneri, assembly GCF_032464875.1. Classification (NCBI taxonomy): domain Bacteria; kingdom Pseudomonadati; phylum Pseudomonadota; class Alphaproteobacteria; order Hyphomicrobiales; family Alloboseaceae; genus Allobosea; species Allobosea rubneri. The sequence goes on along the minus strand of NZ_JAWDID010000034.1, from coordinate 33,128 downwards.
CGGCTCGGCGAGATCGCCGCCGACCGTGTCGTAGAGCACGGCGAGCCCATCGGGGGCGAGGCGGCGCAGTCCGAGCCGCAGATCGTCCGCGGCATAGTCTAGCCCTTCCTGCGCGCCATGCTCGCGGGCCAGAGCGAGTTTTTCCGGCGAGGAGGCGCAAGCGATGACGCGCGCGCCGAGCAGGGCGCCGATTTCGACGGCGGCAAGCCCAGCCCCGCCGGCGGCGCCGAGCACGGCGAGCGTCTCGTCCGCCTTCAGTTCGCCGCGCTGGATCAGCCCGTGCATGGCGGTGCCATAGGTGACGAAGAGTCCGGCGGCCTGCTGATCGCTGAGCCTGTCGGGAATCCGAATCGCCGCCTCGCTCGGAACCACGACGATCTCGCGCGCCGCGCCATGGCCGAGCCAGGCGGCGACCCGCTCGCCGACGCGCCAGCCGGTCACGCCCTCACCGAGCGCGCTGACGATGCCGGCGCATTCGGCCGAGGGCGAGAAGGGCAGCGCCGGCTTGACCTGGTAGCGGCCCTGGATGACCAGCGTGTCGAAGAAGTTGAGCGCCGCGGCGGTGACCTTGATCGCGATCTCGCCCGGCCCGGGCTTCGGTTGGGGCAGGTCGCGGACGACCAGGGTTTCGGCCGGGCCATGGGCCTCGCAGAGCAGCGCCTTCATCGGCAGTCGGTTCCTTCAGCAGCTTCGCTGGGCTCGCAGCTTCGATCCGCGACAAGCTGGCACGATGCGGCTGCGGGGGAAACCGCCGGGAAAGCACGGCGGATTATTCGCATTTTTGCCAGGATCATGACATTCTATGCGCCGTGGCGCGCTGGCCGGATCGCCGATCTCGCATAGCCTCCATTTGGCGTTAAGATTTTTGATGATTAGTGGCGATCCATGATTCGCAAGCCGGCTCCCTCCTCCGCCCGCCGCCCGTTGACGGCGGCCGTCCTCTTCGGCCTTACGGCGCTGGCACTGCTCGCGCCGGGCTCGGCCATGGCGCAGCGCGCCTCCAGCGGCCAGGGGCAGGCTCTCCTGCTCGAGACCGCCGGCAAGTGGCAGGCCTTCTCCTCGCAGCAGGGCCGCTCGAAGATCTGCTACGCGCTCTCCAAGGCCGAGAGCCGCTCGCCCGCCAACCTCAAGGATGTCGAGGGGCTGCTGTTCATCTCGAACCGGCCGACCGAGGGCGTGCGCAACGAGATCAGCCTGGTGATGAATTTCGACCTCAAGGAAGATGTCGAGCATCAGGCGATCATCGGCAGCGAGCGCTTCGTCCTCGTCGCCAAGGGCCAGAATGTCTGGCTGAAGAACCCGGCTGAGGAAGGCCGCATGCTCGACGCGCTGCGCAAGGGTTCGGCGCTCGAGATCAAGGGCACCTCGAAGCGCGGCAACCCGACCAGCGACAAATATTCGCTGGCCGGCATCTCCCAGATCGTCAAGCGGGCCGAGGACGCCTGCAAATAGCGCCCGCTCGCTTCGGAGAGCCCGGCTTTCGCCGGGTTGGCCGGGTCGGAGTGGCCTTTTCGTTTGCTGTCGATCGCGTCCGTTTTCGCGGGTCGGACGTCCATGCATGCCTTGCCGCTCGCTCGTGATTTCACGATGCCGCGTTTTCATGCTATGAGCCGCGGAAATTCAGGGCCTGGTGGCCCGTTTCGAACCGAGTTCCGATGACTGTTACCGCTCTTGAGTCTACCGCTCCGGCGGTCGAACCCGTTTTGCGGCGCCCTTCGCTGGTCGGCCGCACGCGCGCCGGCATGGCCGAGGCGCTGGCCGAGATCGGCGTTCCCGAGAAGGAGCGGCGCATGCGCGTCGGCCAGCTCTGGAACTGGATCTATCATTACGGCGTCCGCGATTTCGCGGCGATGACGACGATCGGCAAGGGCCTGCGCAGCGCGCTCGCCGAGCGCTTTACGCTCGACCTGCCGGAGGTGACCGCCGAGCAGGTCTCCAGCGACGGCACCCGCAAATGGCTGCTGCGCATGGCGCCCACGGGCCCACGTGACCGTGGCGCCGAGATCGAGTGCGTCTACATCCCCGAGGTCGACCGCGGCACGCTCTGCGTCTCCAGCCAGGTCGGCTGCACGCTGACCTGCACCTTCTGCCATACCGGCACGCAGCGCCTGGTGCGCAACCTCACCACCGAGGAGATTGTTGCCCAGCTGATGGTGGCGCGCGAGCGGCTCGGCGACTTTCCGAACCGCAGCGCCCCGGACGGCGCCTTCGTGCCGAATGATGGCGGGCGCTTCGTCTCGAACATCGTTTTCATGGGCATGGGCGAGCCGCTCTACAATTTCGACGGCGTGCGCGAGGCGATCGACGTGATCGCCGACAATGAGGGGCTTTCGCTCGGCCGTCGCCGCATCACCGTCTCGACCTCCGGCGTGGTGCCGCAGATCGGCCCGCTCGGCGACGATATGGGCACGATGCTGGCGATCTCGCTGCATGCGGTGCGCGACGAGCTGCGCAACGAGCTCGTGCCGCTCAACAAGAAGTACCCGATCAAGGACCTGCTCGAGGCCTGCCGCAACTATCCCGGCCTGTCGAACGCCAAGCGCATCACCTTCGAGTATGTGATGCTGAAGGGCGTCAACGACAGCGACGCCGATGCGCGCGAGCTGGTGCGCCTGCTCAAGGGCATCCCGGCCAAGATCAACCTGATCCCGTTCAATCCCTGGCCCGGCACCAAATACGAGTGCTCGGACTGGGAGCGCATCGAGCGCTTCTCCGAGATCGTCTTCCGCGCCGGCTATGCCTCGCCGGTACGCACACCGCGCGGGCGCGACATCCTCGCGGCCTGCGGCCAGCTCAAGAGCGAGACCGAGAAGCTCTCGGCCCGCGCCCGGCTGATGCTGGAACAGGGCGAGGCCGAGCAGCCGGCGGCGCTCGCGGGCTGACCATGCTGCGCTGGCTGCTGCTGATCCCGTTCGCGCTGCTTTTCGCGATCGGCGCCGGGATGTTCGCGCTGCTGATCGCCAGCGTGATCTCGCCTGATCTCGGCCTGCTGATCGGCGGCGGCTTCGAGCGGCTGATGGCGGCCCTGTTCGACATGGCGGCGCAAGGCTTCGATCCAGGCCCGGCAGCGGATGCGGCGTTCTCGCTGCTCGGCCGGCTCGGCTTTGCGATCCTGGTCGCGCCGGTCCTGCTCGTCGCCATCGGCTCCGAGCTTTTCCGCCTGCGCAGCGGGTTGATACAGAGCGGGCTGACCGGCGTGCTCGCGGCGCTGCTGCCGCTCGCCATGCTCGGGCTGTCTCGCGTGCCGACCGTTGCGGAACTGCAGATCATCTCCGCGCTGTTCCTAGTCGGAGCGGCGACCGGTTTCGTCTACTGGGTGATCGCCGGGCGCGGGGCCGGCGGGGAACGGGCGGATCCAGCCTGACCCCGAAAGGACGCGAAGCGCGTCCGCAAACTCTGCGAAGCGCTTTGCGATCGCTGCAGAGCTGGCAGCAGCCAAACCAAAGCTGATTCCCCCGCCTCGCCATTCCGGACGCGCCTTGCGATGGATTCCGGTGCTCCGCGCCGCACCAGCCGGAACGACGGCGAAGACGATCGGACCGTGCTGCGGAGCGCAGCTTTCCAGTCAGGATAGAATAACTCCAGCTGTCCTGAGCATTACAGAACATTAATGGAACGGTTCAGATTCGGTTCATACCCGACGGCTAAATTATACCTATCGAACAACGGAGTTTAGCCATGTTCAAGCGTTCCATTATTCTTGCTTCGAGCTTTATCGTCATTGCTTCTTCTGCAGCTGTTGCTCAGCCGCGTTATCATGGGTCCAGCTCCAATTCCTACTATGTCGAGAAGAAGGTCATCCATGTTCCCGCTCGCGGCCATGTCCGCCAGAAGGAGGTCCGCCATCATCGCTGGGCGAAGGGCCAGCGCATGAACGACTGGCGCCGGCACAGCCAGGTGCGGGACTATCACCGCCATGGCCTGCGCACGCCGGGCCGCGGGCAGACCTGGGTCAAGGTCGACAACAACTACCTGCTGCTGAGCATGGCGACCGGTCTGGTCGCGGCGGTCACGGCGGCACGGTAAAGCCGGGAAACAGGGCGGTCGGGGTTCAATCCCCGATCGCCACGCCCTCGCGCCTTCCATCGGCACCGCCGAGATAGCCAGCCGGCGTCTTGACGATGGCCTGGATGCCCGAGGTCATGTCGAGCAGGCGGACCTCATGGCCCTTGGCTTCCAGTGCCGCCTTCCAGGCTTCGGCCTCGGTGCCTCGTTCCAGTTCGGTCGGGCCGTTGCGGCTGCCGAAATTGCCGAAATCGACGGCTTGCTGCGGATCCATCTTCCAGTCGAGCAGGGCGACCAGCGTCTTGGCGACATAGCCGATGATCTGGCTGCCCCCGGGCGAGCCGGTGACGGCATAGAGCCGACCGAAAGCGTCGAAGACGATGGTCGGCGCCATCGAGGAGCGCGGCCGCTTGCCGGGCTCGACGCGGTTGGCGACGGGCTTGCCGTCCTCGATCGGCGCAAAGCTGAAATCGGTCAGCTCGTTGTTGAGCAGGAAGCCGCCCTTGGTCATCAGGCGCGAGCCGAAACCGTCCTCGATCGTCGTGGTCATCGAGACGGCGTTGCCCGCCGCGTCGACCACCGAGATATGGCTGGTGCCGTTCTCAATCCCGTCCGAGGGGGCGAGCAGTTGGGCGCGCTTGTTCGGCGGATCGCCGGCGACCGCCTTGCCCATCGACTTGCCGGGATTCACCAACTCGGCGCGGCCGCGCAGATAGCCCTCGTCGATCAGCCCGGTGGTGGGGACGCTGAGAAAGGCAGGGTCGGCGAGGTAGAGCGCCCGGTCGGCGAAGGCGAGACGGCCGGCCTCGGCGAACCAGTGCGCGGCTTCCGGGCCCGGGCCGAGCCGCGCCATGTCCGCCTTCTCGACGATGCCGAGAATCTGCAGGACGGCGACGGCGCCGGAGCTCGGCGGGCCCATGCCGCACAGCGTGTAGACGCGGTAGCGCCCGCAGACCGGCGCGCGTTCCTCGACCGTGTAGCCCGCAAGGTCTTCGAGCGTGATGTCGCCGGGATTCTCCTTATGGCCGGTGACGGCGGCGACGATGTCCTGCGCGATCTCGCCTTCATAGAACGCGTCGGCGCCGCGCCCGGCGATGGCGCGCAGGGTCGCGGCGAAGGCCGGGTTCTTCAGCACGGTTCCGACCGCCTTGGGCTTGCCATCCGCCTCGTAGAAATAGGCGGCGGCGCGCGTGTCCTTGATCAGGTTCTTCTCCAGAGCCAGCAGGCCGTGGAGCCGGGGCGAGATCGCAAAGCCGTTCTCGGCCAGCTTGATCGCGGGCGCGAACAGCTCGGACCAGGGCAGCTTGCCCCAGCGCTCATGCGCCTCCTCGAGCAGCTTGACCGTGCCGGGCACGCCGACCGAGCGCCCGCCGACCACGGCGTCGACGAACTTCATCGGCTTGCCGTCAGGGTCGATAAAGCGATCCGGCCTTGCCGCCTTCGGCGCGGTCTCGCGCCCGTCCAGCGTGGTCAGGCGCTTGCCCGCTTCATCCCAGTGCACGAAGAAGGCGCCGCCGCCGATACCGGAACTCTGCGGCTCGACCAGATTGAGTACCAGCTGGATCGCGATCGCTGCGTCTGTGGCGCTGCCTCCGGCCCGCAGGATCTCGCGTCCGGCAGAGGCGGCGAGCGGGTTGGCGGCTGCCGCCATGTAGCGCTGCGCGGTGCCCAGCGTCCGTGCGGTGCGGCCGGTCGCGGCCTCCGGCGGCGGGGCGAGGCCCTGCTGCGCGGCGACGGGAGCGCCCAGCGCGAGCCAGAGCCCGGCCACGGGCAGCGAAAATCCGGCCAGGAGGGACAGGGTACGCGGCATGGTGCATTCCTCTCGCCTTGCGCCGGCTAAGACTAGTCCCAATCGCCCCGGTCGCGCCATGCTCGGCGTGTCTTTGATCTGCCTCGCGGCGCGGCTATGGTCGGCTGTCGGATTCTTCCGCTCCAGCCAAGGTTTCGCCCCATGGTTCTCCTCGCCCCATCGCCGGCCTTGCGCCGCTCCTTCGCCCTGCTGCTGGTCGGTCTGCTCGGCCTCGCGCTCGCCGGCTGCGGCTACAACAACGTGCCGACGTTGGAGGAGAAGGCGAAGGCGGCCTGGGGCGAGGTGCAGAACCAGTACCAGCGCCGCGCCGACCTGATCCCGAATCTGGTCGAGACCGTGAAGGGCTATGCCCAGCAGGAGCGCGAGGTGCTGACGCAGGTGATCGAGGCCCGCGCCAAGGCGACGCAGGTCAAGGTCGATGCTTCGACCATCACCGACCCCGCCAAGTTCAAGGAATATCAGGATGCGCAGAACCAGCTCTCCGGGGCGCTCGGGCGCCTGATGGTCACGGTCGAGCGCTATCCCGATCTCAAGTCGAATCAGAATTTCCTCGCCCTGCAGTCGCAGCTGGAAGGCACCGAGAACCGGGTGACGGTCGCCCGCCGCGACTACATCCAGGCGGTGCAGGCCTTCAACACCGAGATCAGGACCTTTCCGGGCGTGATCTGGGCGCGCCTGTTCTGGGGCGCCAAGCCGATGGAGAGCTTCGCGGCGACGACGGGCGCCGAGCGGCCGCCGGCGGTGAAGTTCTGACTTAAGTCCTTCAATGGACTCTGCCGATCGTGGGCAAGCGCAGGGAACCCTTCTCCCAAGCGGGAGAGGGCCAGGGGTGAGGGCTCGCCCTTTCCGGAAGAGGAGCAGCGGCGTGGTTGTGCCTTCTGCGGAAACGGCAGGCCCGCATCCGGCGCTCCGCGCCACCTTCTCCCAGCGGGGAGAAGGAAAGAAGCCGGCTCGCCCTGTCAGTGCGGCATGGCTCGCCCTGCTGATCTTCCTCCTCTTCCCGTTTTTCGCCGCCGCAGCCGAGCCGAGCTACCCGGCGCTGAGCGGGCGAATCGTCGATGGCGCGAAGCTGCTCGATGCCGAGGCCAGCGCCCGCATCGCCGGGAAGCTCAAGGCGCATGAGGACAAGACGACCGACCAAGTCGTCGTCGCGACCGTGCCGTCCTTGCAGGGGCTGAGCATCGAGGATTACGCCAACGGGCTGTTCCGCGCCTGGGGGCTCGGCGACAAGGCCAAGAACAATGGCGCGCTGCTGCTGGTCGCACCGAACGAGCGCAAGGTCCGCATCGAGGTCGGCTACGGGCTCGAGGGGGCTCTGACGGACGCGCTCTCCAAGGTCATCATCACCACCGCGGTGGCGCCGAAGTTCAAGAACGGCGATTTCGCCGGCGGGATCGAGGGCGGGGTCGACGCGATCCTGTCGATCCTGACCGGCGATGCCGAGGAATGGCAGCGCCGGGCCCAGGTCAGGGAGGACGAATCCTCCTGGGCCGAGGACCTCGCCGTGATCTTCGTCATGATCATGGTGTTCATCCTGATCGTCAGCTTCATGCGTGAGCTCGGCCGGGCGAGCGGCGGGGCGCGCCGGCATCGTATGCGCGACGGGCGCTGGGTGACGCTGCCGCCCTCGGGCGGCTCCGGCTGGAGCGGGGGCTCTTCCTCCGGGGGCTGGAGCTCGGGCAGTTCGGGCGGATTTTCGGGCGGCGGCGGCTCGTCCGGCGGCGGCGGGGCGTCTGGAGACTGGTGAGATGCTGAATTCCGAGGATCGCGATGCCATCGCCGAGGCGGTGCGCGAGGCTGAGCGACGCACCTCCGGCGAGATCGTGGTGGTGGTCGACCGGGCTGCCGGCAGCTATCTCGCCGTGCCGGTGGTTCTGGCGCTTGCCGTCGCCTTGTTCGTGCCCTGGCCCCTGCTCGCGCTGACGATGACGAGCGCGCCGCGGATCTTCCTGCTGCAGCTGATTGCGGCGGCGCTGCTGCTCGCCGTGCTGCTCTGGTATGGCCGCGGCGGACGCTTCGTGCCCGGCTTCGTCAAGCGGCGCCATGCGCATGAGACGGCGCTGCGCGAGTTCACGGCACGCGGTTTGACATTGACGCGCGGGCGGACCGGCGTGCTGCTCTATGTCGCCGTGCAGGAGCGCTATGCCGAGATCGTCGCCGACGCAGGGATCGACGGCAAGGTCGACGATGCCACCTGGAAGGGGATCATCGAGCCGCTGCTCGCCGCTGCTCGCGAGGGCCGGCTGCGCGAGGGGCTGGAGGCTGCGGTCGCCTCGGTGGGCCAGGTCCTCGCCGCCCATGCGCCGCCAGCGGCGGACGATGTCGACGAACTCCCGAACAAGGTGGTGATCCTCTAGATCGCTACGCGCCCGATCCGGCGCGAGGCATCGGGCGTTCGCTCAGCGCGCGGCGCCCAGAATCGTACCGGCGAGAATCGGGCCGCCACGCTGGTGCTGGTCGGTCTGTACCAGCACGACGTAGGCGTCGGCGTTGGGCTGCTGGGTCACCGAAAGAGGCGCGGTCAGGGTGACGGCTGAGCCCGACCAGTCGCCGACCCGGGTCACGCCACGCACGACATTGGCATAGGTGACGGTCTTTCCGGAGTTCTCGCCGCGCTCGATCGGCACCGCCGTCGCGCGGCTGAAGGCGACGACCCAGACCCCGGCCGGCTTCTCGCTCGCGCTCGCCTCGTTCGGGGTTAGCGCGATCTGCAGTTCGCCACCGGCTTCCTTGAGCGACACCTTGACCGGAAAGCCGGTCGTACCCTGTTCCTGGACGAGCTTCTCGATGCCCTTCCGATCCGAGCCGACGATGTGGCTGGTGCCGTTGACCACGGCCTGCGGCGTGTAGACCTGTCCGTCGCCACGGGCCTTGGCATAGAGCTTCTGCCGTTTGGTGAAGGCCGGCTGGCCGAGGGTGTCCTTCCAGCCGAGATAGTCCCAATAGGTCACCGGAAAGGAGAGGGTGATCAGCCCGGGATCCTTGGCGAGTTCGACGAAGAGCGCATCGGCGGCCGGGCAGGAGGAGCAGCCCTGGCTGGTGAAGAGCTCGACCACCGCTTTCGGCTGCATCGGCGCCTGCTGGGCAAGCGCCATAGGTCCGCCCAGAAGCAGGGCGGCGAGCGTGGCGAAGAGGCGGTTGCGGACAGGCATCGGTTTCAGCTCAGGACCAGATACAAGCAGGCCGCTACCAAAAGCGCCAGTGCCCGGTCACTTGGAAATCACTTTGCCTTGAAAACCGGGGCGATCGGCGCTCTTTCCCCAAATTGCCGCAAGGCGTCGGCGCCGATCATGTTCGGGCGCCAGCGCCGGTGCATCCAGAGCCATTGCTCGGGATGCTCGCGGACCCAGCCATCGACCACGGCGGTCATCATCGCCATGGCGCCGGTGACGTCGATCTCGCCATTGGCGTCGCGCGGCAGGTCGAGTGGCGGCGTCAATTCGATCCGGAAGCGGTGGTTCGGCAAACGGATGACGCGCACACCATGCACGGGGCATTCGAAGCGACGGGCGAACTTGCCGAGGATCGGATTGGTCAGCGCCGGCCGCCCGAGGAAGGGGACCACGACGCCGCGGGTGAAATGCTGGTCGATCAGCATGCCGAGATGGCCGCCATTCTCGAGCACGCCCTGCATGGCGAAGGCCGCGCCCTGCTTGGCGGCGGCGAGCCCGCCCATCGCGCCCGAGCGGATCTCGTGGACGACGGCGGCGATCGCCGGATCGTTCGGGGCGCGGAAGACCGCGGTGGTGTCGAGATCATAGGTCGCGGCGCAGATCGCCGGCAGTTCCCAATTGCCGAGATGGGCGGAGAAGATCAGCCCCGGCTTGTCGTCGTCCTTCAGCGCGATGAAGTGCTCGATGCCGACAACCTCGACCCGGCCGTTCGGATCGGGATTGTGGTAGTCATAGTCGAACAGCGTCTTGAGATGGGCGTATTCGGCGACGGTGCGGCCGAGGTTCTCCCAGCCGCCGCGGACGAGGCGTCTGGCCTCCGCATCCTCGATACCCGGGAAGGCGGCGCGGACATTGGCATAGGCGACGCGGTTGACCGGTATCAGCGGGCTCACGCTGCGCAGGAGCCAGCCGCCGAGATTCGAGGCCCGTTCCGGCCCGAGCGCGCGCAGGAACGCGAACAGGCCCCGCACCAGCCCGATCATCAAGCCTGCGCCGAGGCGCGTCGCGAACTGCTTCAACCGCTTCAATCTACGAGCCCGGCCCCATAGGCGCGGGCCGGACCCGCCGCCGGATCACGGCGCATGCGGCCGACAGCGGCCGAATGCGCAAACGTGATCGATTTCCAAATCCGGCACCCTGCCGCCGCGAAAGCCGCTGCCGGCGGCGTTGGCAAGGCACCGGGGCGCGACTTGCGGGATCATGGCCGGCGCGTCAAGTCTCGCCGGCGCATGGGCCGGGCTCAGAGCGTGACGATGACCTTGCCGAAGACCTTGCGGCCTTCGATCCGGGCGAGGCCCTTCTCGAACTCCGCAAGCGGGTAGACCGAGTCGATCACCGGCTTCATGCCGGCTGCCATCTTGTCGAGCGACTGGCTGATGTTCTCCATCCGGCAGCCGAAGGAGCCGAAGATCCGGTACTGCTGCTGGAAGAGCTGCATCAGATTCATCGTGGTCGAGGGGCCGGAGGTGGCGCCGCAGGTGACGAGCCTGCCGCCGCGCTTTAGGCAGAGCAGCGAGCCGTTCCAGGTGTCGGCCCCGACATGCTCGAAGACGACGTCGACGCCCTTGCGCTTGGTGAGCTGGCGGACCTCGCCCTCGAAACGCTCGGTCTTGTAGTTGACGACGAAGTCGGCGCCGAGCGCCTTGGCCTTGGCGCCCTTCTCGTCGTCGCCGACCGTGGTGTAGACGGTGCAGCCGATCGCCTTGGCCATCATGATCGCGGCCGTGCCGATGCCGGAGCCGCCGGCATGGACGAGGATCGACTCGCCGGGCTCGAGCCTGGCATTGTCGAACAGCATGTGCTGGACAGTGCCGAAGCCGATCGGCGCGCAGGCCGCCTCCTCGAAACTGACGCCCTTCGGCGCCTTGATGACGAGGCGCTCGGGCCGGTTGATGATCTCGCGGGCGAAGCCATCGATATGGAAGCCCATGATCCCGGCGACGTTCTCGCAGAGATTGTCGCGGCCCTCGCGACAGGCCTTGCAATGGCCGCAGGTCTCGGCGCCGTACATGGTCACCGTGTCGCCCTCGCGGAAGCGCGAGACGCCCTCTCCGACCGCGACGACCTCGCCGGCGGCCTCGACGCCCGCAGCCTGCGGCATCTTGCGCTTGGCGAAGGCCATGCCGCGAAAGCCCCAGAGATCGAGATAGTTCAGGCCGACGGCGCGAACCCGGATCTGGACCTCGCCCGGAGCGGGCGGCGGCGGCGGCTCGATCTCTTCGAGACGAAGGTCGCGGTCGCCATGGAGCTGGAGGGAACGCATGGGATGAGAGCCTTTCAGAGCCGGCGCGCGCCCGCAGGCGGCGCCGGCGATTTGTTTCACGTGAAGCGCCGGCGGGCTAGCGATGCACGCCCATCTGCGCCGTCAGCCCGCCGTCGATCGGCAGGACCGTGCCGGTGATGTAGGCGGCAGGCGGGCTCATCAGGAAGGCGGCGAGACCGGCGACCTCTTCCGGCTTGGCAAAACGGCCGGCCGGGATCTGGCTTTCCATCTTCTCGCGATAGGCGGCATAGGGCGCCATCATGTCGGTGTCGACGAAGCCTGGCGCGATCACGTTGACGGTGACGCCGCGCTTGCCGGTCTCGACCGCGAGCGTGTTGGCATAGGAGATCAGCGCGCCCTTGGAGGCGGCGTAGGCGGCATTGCCGGGGTTGCCGCGCAACGCCGCGACCGAGCCGATCGCGACGATGCGCCCGGCCCTGGCCCGGACCATGCCGCGCACCAGGCTCTTGGCGAGACGGGTGAAGGCCCAGAAATTGACCTGCATCGCCGCCTCGGCCTTGTCCTGCACCATCATCGCGGCAAGCGAATCATAGGGCTGGCCGGCATTGTGGGCGAAGCCGAAATACCCTTCGTCCTCGGCCTTCTCGCAGAAGGCATCCAGCGCCGGCTTGTCCGAGAGATCGAGAGGCAGGGCACGGATCGTGCGGCCGGACTGTGCCTGCGCGATCTCTGCGGCAAGCGCCTGCGCCTGTTCGCCCGAGGAGCGATAGGTGAAATCGACATCGTGGCCGGCGCTCGCCAGCGCACGCACGATCGCGGCGCCGACACCTTTGGCGCCGCCGGTGACCAGGATCCGCGTCATGATGCCTTGGGCTCCGCGGTCAGGACGAGGCAGGTGTTCTGGCCGCCGAAGCCGAACGAATTCGACAGCACGGTGCGCACCTTGGTGTCGCGGGCCTGGTTCGGCACGACGTCGAGCGCGATCGCGGCGTCCGGCTGCTGGTAGTTGATGGTCGGCGGGATCCGGCCATTGGCGATGGTCAGGAGCGAGATCACCGCCTCGACGGCGCCGGCGGCGGTCAGCGTATGTCCGAGCATCGACTTGTTCGAGGAGATCGGCAGGCTGGCCATGCGCTCGCCGAACACGGCCGAGCAGCTCATCGCCTCCATCTTGTCGTTCTCCGGCGTCGAGGTGCCGTGCGCGTTGATGTAGTCGACATCCTCCGGCGTCAGCCCGGCATCGGCGAGTGCGTCCTGCATGGCGAGGATCGCGGGCTTGCCGTCCGGGCTCGAACGGGTGCGGTGGAAGCCGTCGCCGCGCTCGCCGCATCCGGCGACGATCCCGAGAATGGTCGCGCCGCGGGCCAGAGCGTGGTCGTAATCCTCGAGCACCAGCGCGCCGGCGCCCTCGCCCATGACGAAGCCGTCGCGGTTCTTCGAGAATGGCTTGGCGGCTGCTTCCGGCGGGTCGTTCTGGGTCGAGAGAGCCGAGAGCAGCGAGAAGCGGATCAGCGCCTCGGCATGAACCGAGCCGTCGGTGCCGATGCACAGGGCAGCCTGGGTCTCGCCGCGGCGGATCGCCTCGACGCCCATCTGGATCGCGGTCGCGCCCGAGGAGCAGGCAGTCGAGAGCGAGATCGGCGAGCCCCTGGTGCCGAACTTCTCGGCGATGTGCTCGGCGACGCCGCCGAACAGGAAGAGCTCGTGCATCGCCTTGTATTTGTGGGTCGCGGCAGCGCGCAGCAGCGCGTCGTAATCGGCGTCGCCCTCGATCGTCTGGGCGATCTCCTGCTTCTGCGGCCATTCCATTTCGACCGGCGGCACCGCCATGAAGAGTTCGCCGGGAAAATCGCCTTGCTGACCGAGCCCGCTCTGGCCGACTGCTTCCTCGGCGGCCAGCGTCGCCAGCTTCTCGGAGAGCTCCGGAGCCGCGAAGGGCCGGTCGAAGACGAAATCGACCGTGGCCGCAATGGTGGTGCGCAGTCCCTCGGTCGGGAAACGCTCGATGCGGTGGATGCCGGAGCGGCCGGCGGTCAGCGCTTCCCAGTTGGCGTCCTTGCCCTGGCCGAGCGAGGTGACGAGGCCGAGGCCGGTGACGGCGACGATGGGACGGCCCTGGCTGTCGCGATGGCTAGCGGTCATGTCGAACCTCCCTCACGCCTTGACCAGCCGGGCGGCACCTTCGCCGCGCCAATGGGCGGCGCCGGTGACGATGGCTTCGGCTGCGGCGCCGGTGGACAGGGCGGCGGCGGCGAGCGCCACCGAAACCGGGAAAGCGGCCTCGACCGCGTGGCCGACGAGATCGCCGGACGCAACACGCTTCGCCTTGGGTGCGGCGGCGGCGATGGCGGCGGCCTCCTCGGCGGTGATCTCGGCGCAGCCGGTCGCGGCCGACACCGCGAGAGCGCCGGGCGCGACAGCTCCGAAGCCGCCGAGCAACTGATCGAGCCCTTTGGCGACCGAGCCGGGTTGGCGCCGGCTGCGATGCGCGCCGACATGGCTCAGCCGTGCATGGGCATGGGCACCGCGCGCCTTGGCGTGCTCCGCCGATTCCAGCACCAGGAAGGCGGCGGCGCTGCCGGTGATCATGCCGGGCGCATCCTCACGGGCGAATACGGGAGCGAAGCCGCCGGTGCGCAGGAAGCCACCCAGCTCGAAGAGCAGCAGCATGTCGCGGCGCTCGGCGTTGTAGGCGCCGCCGACGAGCATCACCTGCGCCTGGCCGGAGGCGATGCGGGCATGGGCGGTGCGGATCGCATCGACGCCGGCCTGCTCCTCGCCCATGAAGGTGCGGGAGGCGCCGGTGACGCCGTGGACGATAGCGATGTTTCCGGCGAGCAGATTGGAGAGCTGGGCGAGGAACAGCGTCGGCCTGAGATCGCCCATCAGGCGCTCGTTCAGGAAGGGGCCGGGCTGATTGGCGCCGCGCAGGCCGGTGAGGATCGCGCTGTCGACGGCGTGGTCGCGCTCGCCGCCGCCGGCGGCGACAATGACCTGCAATTCGCTCTTGATCTGCGCATCGTCCTTCAGCCCGGCGGAGTCGAGGGCGAGGCCGGCGGTGTAGACGCCGAGGCGCTGCCACGGCTCCATCTGGCGCTGATCGGATTTCTTGGGGATCTGCCGGTCGAGCTCGAGCGGCTTCAGCGGGTGCACCGGATAGGGCGCGAAGCTGGCTTCGTCGACGATCGGGGCCGTGCCCGCGGCGAGCGCCTGCGCATGCGGCTCGATGCCTTCGCCGAGGCTGGAGGCGAGACCGATGCCGGTGATGAGGACGTCATGTACCATGGTCAGGCCGCTTCCGGGTTCAGGCCGATGGCGGCGATGCGCGCCTCCATCAAAGCGCGCATGTCGGCGGGGAAGGGCATCAGGCGGAAGCGCAGCTCGGCATCGCAGATCGGCTTGCCGTCGATCGTGATCTTCGCCTTGGTCGCAGCGTAGCCGGAGCCCTCATGGACGAGCTCGGCGCTGACGTCGAGCACCGCCTGCGGCTCGACGAAGGTGCGGAAGCGCGCCTTGTCGACCATCATCAGGAAGGGCATCTGCGAGAGGCGGTTGAGCGCCAGCAGCAGATAGCCGGAGGCCTGGGCCATGGTCTCGGTCAGGAGCACGCCGGGAACCAGCGGGTGGCCGGGAAAATGGCCTTCGAAAACCGGGCTCGCAGCAGGCACGGTCGAGCGGGTGACGATGCGCTTCTCCGCCGGAACGAAGCTCGCGACCTGATCGATCATGTCGAAATATTCGAGGCGCATGCATTTCCAACCGGTTAGAGCCGGACGCCGTCGGGCGAAGCGCATGGCGTTCGCCCGAGACCGGAACCGTCTCTCATGAATAGAGCTGGAGCGGCATGCGAAAAACCGGTTGCCGCCTTTTCGCATTCCGCTCCAGGCGCCGTGACGCGGAGACCAGCCCCTCGCCGCAGCGCTTCAGCGTCCTGCTCTATCGGTTGCGCCGGCCGCGCTCAAGGCCGCCGGGCGGATCGGCCGCTCCGGCAGGGTGACTATCGGACTGAATTGTCCAGGTGGTGGCGCTCAGGCCGCCTTGGCGGCGACGAGATCGTCGATGCGCTTGCAGAGGTTTTCGAGCACGAAATACTGCTCGGCGGGCGCCTTGCCCTCGTTGACTTCCTGGGTCCACTGCTCGAGCGGCAGCTTGATGCCGAAAGCCTTGTCGATCGCGAAGGCGATGTCGAGGAAGGCGAGCGAATCGATGCCGAGATCGTCGATGGCGTGGCTCTGGGGCGTGATCTTCTCGCGCGGAATGTCGCAGGTCTCGGAAATGATGCCGGCGACCGTCTCGAACGTGGCGGACATGCGGGTGCTCCCGTCGTTTTCAATGATGAAGGCGGATGGCATCCGGGCGCGGAAAGGTCCCGCGCCTGCCCCAAGCCCCCCGCCGAGGAATGGCTGTGATCGCCCCCTTACACCTCGGTGCAGAATTGGACAACCTTGAGGCGCTGCAAGAACAGAACGCCCGGCTTGCAAACCGGGCGTTCCGAGGGACGGACAAGACGCCGCCAAGTCTTTGCCGCGAAGTCTTCGCCGAGACCTTGCGGCCTCGGCGCTTCGGCTCAGGCGGCGATGCCGCGCAGCACGTAGTGCAGGATGCCGGCGTTCTTGAAGTAGTCGAGCTCGTCCAGCGTATCGATGCGGCAGAGGATCGGCACCTTCTTGACCTTGCCGTCGGCCGAGGTGATCTCGGCTTCGAGCATCTGGCGCGGCTTGACGGTCGCCAGGCCCTTGATGGTCACGGTCTCGTCGCCCTTGAGATCGAGCGAGGCCCAGCTCGTGCCCTCGGCCAGGGTGAACGGCACCACGCCCATGCCGACCAGGTTCGAGCGGTGGATGCGCTCGAAGCTCTGGGCGATCACGGCCTTGACGCCGAGCAGGTTGGTGCCCTTCGCAGCCCAGTCACGCGAGGAGCCGTTGCCGTATTCGACGCCGGCGAAGATCACCAGCGGCACCTTCTCGGCCGCATAGCGCATCGCAGCGTCGTAGATCGGCAGCTCTTCCTTGCTGGGATAGTGGATGGTGTAGCCGCCCTCGCGCCCGTTCGGCCCCATCATGTGGTTGCGGATGCGGATATTGGCGAAGGTGCCGCGCATCATCACCTCATGGTTGCCGCGCCGCGTGCCGTACTGGTTGAAGTCGGCGACGGCGACGCCGTTGTCCATCAGGTACTTGCCCGCGGGCGAGGCGGCCTTGATCGAACCGGCCGGGGAGATGTGGTCGGTGGTGATCTTGTCGCCGAACAGGCCGAGGATGCGGGCACCCTGGATGTCGGTGACGGCGGCCGGCTGGCGGCTCATGCCCTGGAAATAGGGCGGGTTCTGCACATAGGTCGACTTGTCGTCCCAGGCATAGGTCTGGCTCCTGGGCGCATCAACCGCCTGCCAATGCGCGTCGCCCTTGAAGACGTCGGCATATTTGGCCTCGAACATCGCGCGGGTGACGTTCTGCTGGATGAAGCTCTGGATCTCCTTGTTGGAGGGCCAGATGTCCTTGAGATAGATCGGCTGACCGTCCTTGCCGGTGCCGAGCGGCTCCTTGGTCAGGTCCATCTGCACCGAGCCGGCGAGCGCATAGGCGACGACCAGCGGCGGCGAGGCGAGGTAGTTCGCCTGCACGTCGGGGGAGACGCGGCCTTCGAAGTTGCGGTTGCCGGAGATCACCGCGCCGGCGATCAGGCCCTGCTCGTTGATCGCCTTGGAGATCGGCGCCGGCAGCGGGCCGGAATTGCCGATGCAGGTGGTGCAGCCGAAGCCGACCAGGTTGAAGCCGAGCGCGTCGAGATCGGTCTGCAGGCCGGACTTGGCCAGGTACTCGGCGACGACCTGCGAGCCGGGCGCCAGCGAGGTCTTGACCCAGGGCTTCACCGAAAGCCCCTTTTCGACCGCCTTGCGGGCGAGCAGGCCGGCAGCCATCAGCACCGACGGGTTGGAGGTGTTGGTGCAGGAGGTGATGGCGGCGATGACGACGTCGCCATGGCCGAGATCGAAGGACTGGCCCTCGACCGGGACGCGGCGGGCGATCTCGGCGGCCTTCTTGTACTCGGTCTCCATTGCGGCGGCGAAGCCGGCCTTGACGGCGGAGAGGTCGACGCGGCCCTCGGGGCGCTTCGGACCGGCCATCGAGGGCTGCACCGTCGAGAGGTCGAGCTCGAGCGTGTCGGTGAAGATCGGGTCGGCGGTCTCAGGGGTCGCGAACAGGCCCTGCGCCTTGCTGTAGGCCTCGACCAGGGCGATCCGGTCCGACTTGCGGCCGGTCGTGGTGAGATAGTCGATGGTCTCGGAGTCGACCGGGAAGAAGCCGCAGGTCGCGCCGTATTCCGGGCCCATATTGGCGATGGTGGCGCGGTCGGCCAGCGTCAGATTGTAGAGGCCGGGGCCGAAGAACTCGACGAACTTGCCGACGACGCCCTTCTTGCGCAGCATCTGGGTGACGGTGAGCACGAGGTCGGTCGCGGTGATGCCTTCGCGCAGCGAGCCGGTCAGCTTGAAGCCGATCACCTCGGGCAGCAGCATGGACTGCGGCTGGCCGAGCATCGCGGCTTCCGCCTCGATGCCGCCGACGCCCCAGCCGAGGACGGCGAGGCCGTTGACCATTGTGGTGTGCGAATCGGTGCCGACCACGGTGTCGGGATAGGCGACCTCGACCTCGACGCCGTCGATCGTCTCAGAGCGGGTCCAGACGGTCTGGGCGAGGTATTCGAGGTTGACCTGGTGGCAGATGCCGGTGCCGGGCGGGACGACGCGGAAATTGTCGAAGGCGCCCTGGCCCCATTTCAGGAACTTGTAGCGTTCCTCGTTGCGCTCGTATTCGAGCTCGACGTTCTGCGCGAGCGCCTTGGGGGTGCCGAACTCGTCGACGATCACCGAATGGTCGATGACGAGGTCGACCGGGACGAGCGGGTTGATCTTGGCAGGGTCGCCGCCGAGAGCCACGACGCCGTCGCGCATCGCGGCGAGGTCGACGACGGCGGGAACGCCGGTGAAGTCCTGCATCAGCACGCGCGCGGGCCGGAAGCCGATCTCCTTGCCGGCCTTGCCCTTGTCATCGGCCCAGGCGACGAACGCCTCGATATCGGCCTTGGTGACGGAGCGGCCGTCCTCGAAGCGCAGCAGGTTCTCGAGCAGCACCTTCATCGAGAAGGGCAGGCGCGAGATGCCGGGCAGGCCGTTCGCCTCGGCGTCCGGCAGCGAATAATAGGTGTAGGTCTTGCCGCCGGCGGTGAGTGTGCGGCGACATTTGAAAGAATCGAGCGAGGCCATATCGGCTTACATCCTGATCAAGGGGTTGCGGTCGCGAGCCGGAGACCCTTGCGGAATCAGCCGGTCGAAGGCCTATTGCGCATGACGCGCGCGCCGCCCCGGGAGTGCCCGAGCCCCGCGCCGGATCGGCGTGCGGCGTAGCCACGGGTTCTATAGATCAATTCCAAGAAGGCCGCTACAGGGTCGATGCGCGCTCCGCGAGGGCCGGCATGTTCGAGGAAAAGCGCCCATTTCGGGATGCGGTGTTCCGGTTGAAGGCCCCCTGCGCCGATGGTCGGCATTTCTCTGACTGTCGATGCTCAGCTTGCGATCGCTAGTCGGGGTGGGCGTCCAGATTCCAGCGATCAGCCGGCGAGGCTATCGCCGGATGTCTAGAGGAAATGAGCAGGCGATGATTGGGTTCTGGAAGTCGTAGTATTCGTTCAATTGAGCGATAATCGGGTTGAGATATATGATTATTCTGCAGAATAGTCTTGAGTTTTCCATGGTGAATCTGTCGTTTGTACCTTTGACGATGTAAACATTATACGCAGAATCGTACTTGTATAATTGGGCTGCACGCTCGGGCGTCGTCTCTCGCTTCTTGAAAGATTCGGCGATAGACCGCGGCGGTTCAGGGTCATATATCGATAGGACATTGTCGACTATTTTATAAAATCTGAGATGGTCCTTGTTCGTGTCGGAGGTGACCTTTCCGTCGCGATGGAATCGAAGATCGATCATCGTCGCCTTCAGGCTGTCTTCTGTGGAGGCGTCCAGATTCTTGATGAAGGGCTTCATCCTTTTGATGTCGAAAACGAACTTGGCGCTGGGAATCGTTCGTACGAGTTCATCCTCGCCGATTATTTCAGCTCCTCTCAGTTTGGATAAATACCCCTTCTGGTCCAGAACCGGCAGTATATAGATTATCAACGCAATGATCGCGGCGATGGTGATCATTTTTTTCATATCAATACCTATGCCCTATTTCGTTGTTCTGGACTGCGGGCGCCTGTTGCGAGCCAGTGACCGCTGACGATAATGAAGCATCTCTGCTCGCCGGTGGTGGGGAGCGGGCGTAGGTGGTGCGGCCTTACCATTTTTGATGTTTATGCCGCGTAAATGCGGGCCTATTGGCGATGCGATGTCCGATCTCTCCGAATCATCCGCGCGGTTCCCGCCCTTCGGGGTCGATGTCACGGATTTGTCCTGCCGGCGCGGCGGGCGAATGATCTTCGAAGGCGTCGGCTTCCGGCTCGGCAATGGCGAGGCGGTGGCGCTGACCGGACGCAACGGCGCCGGCAAGTCGAGCCTGATCGCGATGCTCTGCGGGCGCTTGCGGCCGGAGGCCGGGACGATCCGGCTCGAAGGGCTGGGCGAGACGCCGCTCACCGAGGCGGCCCATCTCGTCGGCCATCGCGACGGGCTGAAGAGCGCGCTGACGGCGACGGAGAACCTTCGCTTTGCCCAGGATCTGCTCGGCGGTGCCACCGCGACGCCGGAACAGGCGCTGGAAGCGGTCGGCCTGCCCCATGTCGGCGTGCTGCCGGTCGGCTATCTCTCGGCGGGGCAGAGGCGGCGGGTGGCTCTGGCGCGGCTGCTGGTGGCGGCGCGGCCGATCTGGCTGCTGGACGAGCCGGCGGCGGCGCTCGACGTCAACGCGCAGGCGATGCTGATAGGGCTGATGCAGGAGCATCTGGCCGCCGGCGGGGCGATCCTGGCGGCGACGCATGGCCCGCTCGGCATCGATGCCGCGCGCGAACTCAGGATCGGGCCGTGAGGCGCGCCTTCCTCGCCGTGCTCAGGCGCGACCTTGCTCTGGCTGCCCGCGCCGGCGGCGGCGGCGAACTCGCGCTGGTCTTCTTCCTGACTGTGGTCGTGCTGATCCCCTTCGCGCTCGGGCCGGACCTCAATCTCTTGTCGCGTATCGGCCCGGCTATCCTCTGGCTGGGGGCGCTGCTCTCGACCTTGATCGGGCTCGACCGGCTGTTCCAGGCCGATGAGGAGGACGGCTCGCTCGAACTGATGCGGGCTTCGCCACTGCCGCTCGAGCTCGCCGTCTTCGCCAAGGGGCTGGCGCACTGGCTGACGACCGGGCTGCCGCTGGCGCTGGCGGCGCCGCTGCTCGGCCTGCTCGTCGCCTTGCCGGCCGATGCGATCCTGCCCTTGGTCGCGAGCCTCGTTATTGGAACGCCGGCGCTGAGCTTCATCGGCGCTTCGGCGGCGGCGCTGACCGCGAGCCTGCGCCGCGGCGGCTTGATCCTGCCGGTGATCGTTGCGCCGCTGACGGTGCCGGTGCTGATCTTCGGCGTCTCGGCGGTCGACGCCGCACGCGGCGGGCCGCTGCCGGCCGGCACGCCGCTGCTGATCCTCGGCGCGATCACGCTTTCTGCGATCGTGGTCGGCAGCATCGCCGCCGCGGCTGCGCTGAGGCAGTCGGAATAGAGCCGCAACAAGGCCCGGCGGTCAGGCGCCGTCGAGTTCGAGCGCGCAGCCGCTTTGGGCGCCGAGTTGAGCGACGACGGCGGCGATATCCTCCAGCGCGACATTCTCGCCATTGAAGCGCAACTGAACCTCTTCAGCGACGGCGAAGACGTCGAGGACGCGGGACTCGCCAGCGCGCAGGCGCACGGTCGTCTCGATATCCCGCTGCATAGGGGCGGACAGCTTCATGAGCATGGGAATGCCCTCCTGCTGGCAAGAGTATCCCCCATTTTCGTGAAAAGCAAGAAAAAATGAGATATTTCAATTGGTTAGTAGATTGTGCCGACGCCGTCATGCCAGCATGACCCGCTGATTCTGCCGATTGCCCTTCTGCTTGCGAAGGGGCATTCTGCACCTATATCGTCAGTTACTCATTCGTAGCGTCGCGGGGGGCGCCAATGTCGGATCTCGAACGCGGCGAGCGGCTGCAGATCATGCTCAGCGCCGACGAGCTGCGTGCCGTCGAGAACTGGCGCTTCGAGAAGCGCATGCCGAGCCGCGCCGCCGCGGTGCGGGAGTTGCTGCGTCGCGGCTTGATCGCGGAAGGCTTTACGGTGGCGGGCGAGGGCGTGCGCTCGGGTCGGTTCGGCGTGGTCGACAAGAGTGGCGCCAACGAGTCCCGGGACCAGGAAGAGGACTAGCAGTCGGCCCTAACGTCGCAGGCGCGCCCGCCGGATTGTGAGCCGGGCCGGCGATTGCTACATGCTCTCTGGTCAAAAGAAGAGCATCGTCCTCTAGCGCGAGCCCATGGCAAGCCTGATCGAACTGGCCAATCCGGCGCGCTTCATGCGCCTTTCGAACGTGCTGCTGCCGTGGGTCGCCGGCCTCGCGGCGCTTTTGCTGCTCGTCGGCTTCTATCTCGCCTGGTTCGTCGCGCCGGCCGACTACCAGCAGGGCGAGACCATCCGGATCATGTACCTGCACGTGCCGGCCGCCTGGCTGGCGATGATGTTCTATTCGATGATGGCCTGCTCGGCGCTCGGCGTGCTGATCTGGCGTCATCCCCTCGCCGATGTCGCGCAGCAGGCGGCGGCGCCGATCGGGGCTGCGTTCGCTCTGGTCTGCCTGCTGACCGGTTCGTTCTGGGGCAAGCCGATGTGGGGGACCTACTGGGTCTGGGACGCGCGGCTGACCTCGATGCTGGTGCTGTTCCTGCTCTATCTCGGCGTCATCGCGCTGCGGCGCGCGATCGATGAGCCCTCGCGCGCCGGACGCGCGGTCGCGATCCTGACGCTGGTCGGCAGCGTCAACATCCCGATCATCAAGTTTTCGGTCGATTGGTGGAGCACCCTGCACCAGCCGGCCTCGGTGCTGCGGCTCAGTGGCCCGACCATCCATACCTCGATGCTCTGGCCGCTGCTGATCCTCGCCGTCGGCTTCACCCTGGCGGCACTGTGGCTGCACGCGGTGGCGATGCAGGCGGAGTTGCTGCGCCGGCGAGTGCGGACCCTGAAGATCCTCGAGGCGGAGCGCCTCGACCGGCTTTCCCTGCAGGCGGCGGAATGATCGCGGGACTTGGACCCCATGGCGGCTTTATCCTCGCCGCCTATCTGGCCTCGGGCCTGATCCTCTGCGGCCTCGCCACCCTGATCCTGCTCGACCGCCGGGCCCAGCGCCGCGCGCTGGCGGCGCTCGAGGAGCAGGGCATCGGCCGCCGCTCCGAACGGAAGACGTCATGAGCGAGACCTCCGCTGAAGCTCCGGCCAGGCGTTCGCCCTGGCTTTTCGCCATACCCCTCATCCTGTTCGGGGCGCTGGCGCTGGTCTTCCTGGCGGGCCTGTTCTCCGGCGATGCCAGCAAGGTGCCCTCGGCGCTGATCGGCAAGCCGGCACCGGCCGTCACGCTGACCGAGCTTGAAGGGCTGCAGCGCGATGGCAAGCAGGTGCCGGCCTTCGGCATGGCCGACCTCGCCAAGGGCAAGGCGACGATCGTCAACGTCTTCGCCAGCTGGTGCGCGCCTTGCCGGGTCGAGCATCCCTTCCTGGTCGCGATGGGCGAGTCGCCAACGGTCAAGCAGGGCAAGGTCGTGCTGGTCGGCATGAACTACAAGGACGAGGCCGAGAATGCCCGCCGCTTCCTGGGCGCGCTCGGAAACCCCTATTCGGCCGTCGGGGTCGATCGTCCCGGCCGCGCCGCGATCGAATGGGGCGTCTATGGCGTGCCCGAGACCTTCCTGATCGGCCCGGACGGGCGCATCGTCGACAAGCATGTCGGGGCGCTGACCGGCGAGAGCGCCGCCAAGATGCTGGCGAAGGCTGCCGCGCTGGTGAAGTGAGGCGCCCCGGCGGCGCGGACGGGCGAGACGGCTTAGGTCGCCTTGAAACGAAAAAAGCTGCGGCGGGCGCAGCTTTCTCGAAACACCGGTGTTCATGGCGCGCGCGGGTTCGTGTCCTCGCTCCCTCGGAGAACGAGGCGAGGCCTCAGGCCGCCTTGCGGCCGTTGACCAGGCTCTCGAACATGCCGCGCCCATCTGTGCCGCCGACGAGGCCGTCGATCAGGTTCTCCGGATGCGGCATCAGGCCGAGCACATTGCGGTTCGGCGAATAGATGCCGGCAATGTGGTTGAGCGAGCCGTTCGGATCCGCCTCGGCCGTGATCTGACCGTCCGCATCGCAATAGCGGAAGGCGACGAGGCCCTCGCCTTCCAGCCGGGCCAGAGTCTCGGCATCGCAGATGTAGTTGCCTTCGCCATGGGCGATGCAGACATCGATGATCTGCCCCTTGGCATAGGCGGAGGTGAAGGCCGTGTCGTTGCGCTCGACGCGCAGATGCTGGCGCTTGCAGACGAACTTCAGATTGGCGTTGCGGGCGAGCACGCCGGGCAGCAGCCCGGATTCGCAGGCGATCTGGAAGCCGTTGCAGATGCCGAGCACGAGGCCGCCGCGCGCCGCATGGGCCCGGGTCGCGTCCATAATGTGGGCGCGGCCGGCAATGGCGCCGCAGCGCAGATAGTCGCCATAGGAAAAGCCGCCGGGCAGCACGACGAGGTCGGTTCCCGCCGGCAGCTCGTGGTCGCCATGCCAGACATGCTCGACCGTGGCGCCGGCCTGCTTCAAGGCCTTGGCGACGTCGCCGTCGCGGTTCGAGCCGGGGAAGGTGATGACGGCAGCCTTCATGGATTGGCCCTTCTTGACTGGCGGTAGGTCTCGGCACTCATCGTCATGGTCATCACCGTGATGGCCGCGCTGCCGTGCCCCTGCTCCTCACGCCGGCTCTCCTCCCTCATCCCGAAGGAAGAGTAAAGGGCGATGCCGCTTGCATTGTAGGCACGCACGCCCAGCCGCGCACTGCGCGCGCCGAGCTCATCGAAAATCACATGCAGCGCATGGCCGAGCAATTGCCGGCCATGGCCGCGGCGCTGCTCCGCGACAGCGATGCGGCGCACCAGAATGGAGTCAGCCTCGATCGCAACGTCCTGCAGCATGACGAAGCCGGCGATGGCTCCGTCGGCCCTGCGTGCGACGAAATAGCGATGGGTCGGGTCGGCCATGCCGGCGAGGTGTTCCTCCCGACTCCAGCGGCCGACAGTCGCCTCATAGCCGGGCCTGCGCTCGCAGGCCATGATCGCGTCGATGTCGGCCGGCGTCGCCGGTACGATCATCGACGTGCCCAGGCTCACGCCTGCAGCTCAACGCGGTAGTTCTCGATCACCGTATTGGCGAGCAGCTTCTCGCAGGCGGCCTTGAGGGCCTCCTCGGCCACGGCCTTGTCGGCGCCGTCGAGCTCGATGTCGAAGACCTTGCCCTGACGCACCGAGCCGACACCGGCGATGCCGAGGGATTTGAGCGCACCCTCGATGGCCTTGCCCTGCGGATCGAGCACGCCGGTCTTGAGGGTGACGGTGACGCGGGCTTTCATCTTGATCTCCGGTCGGAAGTTTGGCGGTGGCTTAGCCGTGAATCGGCGCCGGCTCAACTCTTTGCTGGTCTCGGACGCTGTCTCAGCGGCTTTCCCAGGTGGCGCGGACATAGTCGCGGGCGGCCTGCGAATCATTGGTGACGGCGATGGCGAGCGAAAGCACCTTGTCCTTGCGGGCATAGAGGATCGCGGTCGAGGCGAGGCGGTGGCCCTCCCTGGCGCGGATCTCGACCAGGATGCCGTTGGTGCCGTCGAGCTTGAAGCGCGAGACGGTGGTGGTGCTCGCCGGCTTTGCCACCTTGGCCGGCTTCTTCGTCTTGCTGTCCGCGGGCTTCGCGAAGGCGTGGGCGAGCCGGGCAGGGTCGAGCGCGAGAGCCCGTTCCATCTCGATCGCCTCGCGGCCCTCGAAGTTCAGCAGGGCGGCGACGCCGGGGCGAACACAGTCCTCAGGCGGGCAATAGACGATCGCCTTCGGGGTGATGCCGTCATTGACGACCCAGCTCTGGATCGGCAGGGGCTCCCAGCCGCGGCCGGCGGCCAGCTGGACGAGGCCCGGGCCGAAATGGTCGGCGCAGCCGGCGAGCAGCACGACGGCCAGCGCCAGCGCACCAAAACGCAAACGGGAGCGCAAGCGCCCCCGTTTCGATGTCGGTTCGTCAGCGATCCCGGCGCTCACTGCACCAGGCGCGGCCCGGCGGGGCCGGTTTTTTCGTTCTCGCCCATGATGCCGAGGCGGCGCGCCACTTCGGTATAGGCCTCGATCAGACCACCCATGTCGCGGCGGAAACGGTCCTTGTCCATCTTGTCCTTCGACTTGATGTCCCAGAGCCGGCAGGAATCGGGGCTGATCTCATCGGCGACGACGATGCGCATCATGTCGCCTTCCCAGAGGCGGCCGCATTCCATCTTGAAGTCGACGAGGCGGATGCCGGCCCCGAGGAAGAGGCCGGAGAGGAAGTCGTTGACGCGGATGGCGAGCGCCATGATGTCGTCGATCTCCTGCGGCGTCGCCCAGCCGAAGGCGGTGATGTGCTCTTCCGAGACCATCGGGTCGTTCAGCGCGTCGTTCTTGTAATAGAACTCGATGATCGAGCGCGGCAGCTGCGTGCCTTCCTCGAGGCCGAGCTTGGTCGACAGCGAGCCGGCGGCGACGTTGCGGACCACGACCTCGAGCGGAATGATCTCGACCTCGCGAATCAGCTGCTCGCGCATGTTCAGGCGGCGGATAAAGTGCGTGGGAACGCCGATATCGTTCAGGTTGCTGAAGATGTGCTCGGAGATGCGGTTGTTGAGCACGCCCTTGCCGTCGATCACTTCATGCTTCTTGGCATTGAAGGCGGTCGCGTCATCCTTGAAATGCTGGATCAGCGTGCCAGGCTCCGGTCCTTCATAGAGGACTTTCGCCTTGCCTTCGTAAATGCGACGACGGCGGTTCATCGGGATATACCGTGGCTTGAGGAAATCCAAAGGGTCGGCCTCTCTCTTGTCGCGGTTTCCCGCGGCGGGATCTTGGCCCTGTTCAGCACGCTGTCGCGCAATCCCGTTGCTCTTTCGAGTTCGATCCTGACGCGCCGATCCGGCTGGCTCTCGCGCGCATGCTTCCGAATGGAACTGCCACGCTTCGCGCTATATGGGCCTTTCGCGCTGCAAAGGCAACAAAGGGCGCCGAGCGGCCGCGAAACCCCGGCAGGCGGCCTGTGAGGAGCCGCAGCAAGGCTCACGCCAGGAGCCGAGTCCGGCCAGGTTAAGCTACGCCAAGCGGCGGGTGCTCTAGCCGCATCCGCCGGCGCATTCTATATGGCGGGGAAGGCCGATTTAGACCGATCAGCCACGAGCCCCGCGATTCCGGAGAGGAACAGAACCGTCATGGCGACATTCGACCAGCGCAAGGATGCCTTCGAGAACAAGTTCGCGCATGACGAGGAACTGCGCTTCAAGGCGATGGCGCGCCGCAACAAGCTGCTCGGCCTCTGGGCCGCGGAAAAGCTCGGCAAGAGCGGTGCCGACGCCGATGCCTATGCCAAGTCGGTCGTGCTGGCCGATTTCGAGGAAGCCGGCGACGAGGACGTGGTGCGCAAGGTCAAGGCCGATTTCGCGGCCGGCAACGTCGCGGCTGGCGACACCGAGATCCGCCAGGTCATGCAGGATCTGCTGATCCGCGCGGCCGAAGAGATCCAGGCCGGGCGCTGAGGCGCCTCGTCACGGGGCCGCGCCGGGCAGGCGCGGCTGCCGGTGGGGAAAGACGCACGATTCGCAAGGCGTCCCCGAGCCGGGTGCATGCCGGATTGTTTGCCTTTGGCCCGCAATTGGGTCCAGTTTCAGCGCGCCGCCGACAATGAGCGGCCGCAACCGGATGAAGCTGCCCGATGACCGCCCCCAAGCCGACCGTGCTCTCCTCGCTCGCAGACCGCCTCGCCAAGGGCGAGACCCTGCTTTCCGCCTGGTGCGGCCTGCCGGATCCGAGCGTTTCCGCGATCCTGGCGCAGGAAGGCTTCGACGCGGTCACGCTCGACATGCAGCATGGCCCGATCACGCTCGGTGAAGTCATCCGGGCGATCCCGCTGATCAACGCCGCCGGCAAGCCGGCCCTGGCCCGCATCGCGGTCGGCGAGTTCCAGAACGTCTCGAAGCTGTTCGATTCCGGCGCCTCCGGCGTGATCGCGCCGATGATCAATACGATCGAGGATGCCCGCCGCCTCGCGGCCTACGCCAAGTACCCGCCGCATGGCGAGCGCAGCTGGGGCAGCTATGGCGGCCTCGGCGCCTCAGGCCTCGACCAGAACGGCTATCTCAGGCAGGCCAACGACTTCTCGCTGACCTTCGCGATGATCGAGACCCGCGAGGCGATGGCGATCGTCGACGACATCCTTGCCCTCGATGGGATCGACGCGCTCTTCGTCGGCCCGTCCGACCTGTCGATCGCGCTCTCGGGCGGCGCTTCCGTCAACGCCTCCGCCAAGGAGGTCGACGACGCTGTGCGTCATATCGTGGCCAGGGCCAATGCGGTGAACAAGCCGGTCGCCTTCTATGCGGCGAGCGCCGAGCGCGCCAAACAGGGCGTCGAGATGGGCGCGCGGCTGGTCACGGTGATGAGCGACACCGGCCTGCTACGTGCGGCGAGCCAGGCGGCGCTCAAGGTCATCAAGGGCTGAGGCCCGACTTCTCCCGCGATTCTTCGAGTCGCGGGAGTGCTTGGCTTTCTGCTTCTCACATTTTCTTCACGCGAACCGCCGCCCGCTTCGCCCGAAAATGCTCTAGGCGTTGACGCCCTCGCGCGCCTTGAGCGCGGCGTAATAGGCCCAGAGCAAGCGGGCCGCGACGCCGCGCCAGGGCCGCCAGGCTTCAGCGAGGGCGAGCAGTTCGGCCGGCTTCGGCCGGGCCGCCAGCCCGAAGGCGAGCTTCGCTGCCTCCTGCACGGCAAGATCGCCGGCGGCGAAGCCGTCGCGGTGGCCGAGGCAGAACAGCAGATAGACATCGGCCGTCCATGGTCCGATGCCCGAGACGGCGGTCATGTGCTCGTGCACGAATTCCGGCGTCGCCGCTTCCAGCCCGGCGAGGTCGAGGCGACCTTCGGCGATCGCGGCGGCTACCGCCCGCAGGGTCTTCTGCTTTGGCCGCGACAGGCCGGACAGCCGCATCTCCTCATCGTTCGCGAGCAGCACCCGTTCAGGCGTCAGCGGGGCGAGTACGCCTTCCATCCGTGTCCAGACGGCACGGGCGCTGGCGACCGAAAGCTGCTGCGAGACGATGATCGAGGCGAGGCTGGAAAAGCCGCTGTCGCGCCGGCGCAGCGGCGGGATGCCGGTGCGCGCAATGATCGGCTCCCAGGCGGGGTCGAGGGCAGCGAGGGCGGCCATGCCCTCTTCGAGATCGGCGTCGCAGGTGATTCTCGGCATGGCGGGCAATCTATGGTGCAGGTTTGCGCCGATCCTGTCAGGAGGACGTGGGCTTGGCGACGCTCGGCTCCGACCATAGACAGGAGGCGATGGCGAAGTCCCCACCCGTTTTCCGTTTCGCGCCGAGCCCGAACGGGCGGCTGCATCTCGGCCACGCGCTCTCGGCGCTGACCAATGCCCGCCTGGCCGCCGCGTTCGGCGGGCGGCTGCTCCTGCGGATCGAGGATATCGACCTCACGCGCTGCCGGCCGGAATTCGAGCAGGGAATCCATGACGATCTCGCCTGGCTCGGCCTGCATTTCGACGGCATGGCCCGCCGCCAATCCGAGCACTTTGACGATTATCGCGGGGCGTTGGACCGGCTCGACGCGATGGGGCTGGTCTATCCCTGCTTCTGTTCGCGGCAGGATGTGAAGAGCGCTGTTCGACGGCGCGAAGCCGAAACCGGCGAGCCCTGGCCGCGCGATCCCGATGGCGCGCCGCTCTATCCCGGAAGCTGTCGCGGCTTCTCCGAAGAGGAGCGGCACCGGCGGATGGCGGCCGGCGAGCCGCATCTGCTGCGTTTCGCCATGGATCGCGCGCTCGCATGTGCGGGCGCGGATCTGTCCTATGCCGCCTTCGATGCCGAGGGTGGGGAGCGCCGCGTCGCCGTGGATCCGATGCGCTGGGGCGATGTCGTGCTCGCCCGCAAGGATACGCCGACGAGCTATCACCTCTCCGTCGTCGTCGACGATGCGCTGCAGGGCATAAGCCATGTCGTGCGCGGCCGCGATCTCGAGGCGGCGACCGATATCCATGTCGTCCTGCAGCGCCTGCTCGGCCTGCCGACGCCCCTCTACCATTTCCACCCGCTCTTGGCCGACGAGACCGGCCAGAAGCTGGCGAAGAGCCGGCAGTCGCTAGGCCTCGCAGATCTGCGGGCACAAGGGGTGACGCCTGCCGAGATTCGGGGGCAGCTCGGTTTCACGTGAATCGCTGATCGCCGAATCGGCGGACCAGCCGCGGCTCAGCCGGCTCCGAGCCAGGTCAGCCAGCCGATGGTGGTGAACAGCGAGAGCGCCGTCGACAAGGCGATCGCGCTCGAAGCGTCGGCCATGCCCTGGCGGTAGCGCTCGGCGAACAGATAGGCGTTGATCCCGCAGGGACAGGCGGCGAACAGCACCGCGACGCCGGCCCAGACCGGCGGCATGTCGAAGACCTTTGTCGCCAGCACCAGCACGATCAGCGGGTGGATGATCAGCTTGAGCGTGCTCAGCACGACCGGCAGGCCGATGCCGGAGGCCAGGCCATAGCGGCGTAGCGCGATGCCGAGGCTGATCAGCGCGCAGGGCACGGCTGTCGCGGCGAGCAGGTCGACGATCGTCCAGAAGGGGGTCGGTACGTATTCGACGACCGGGCGCGTGGCGGCACCGAGTAGGATGCCGAGAATCAGCGGATGCGTGAACAGGCGCCGGATCAGCAGGCCGAAGGAGGCGGTGCGGCCCTCGGCCAGCAGGGTGGCGACCGTCATGGTCACCGGCAGATGGATGACGAGCAGCAGGCCGAGCGGTACAGCGCCGGCATCGCCATAGGCCTTCAGGATCATCGGGATGCCGACGAAGACCGTGTTCGACTGGGCGGCGGCGAAGCCCGAGACGACGAGCTCGGGACCCTTGCGCCCGAAGACGCGGCTCGCGACCAGTTGGGCGGCGATCCAGACGATGGCGAGCCCGCTGAAATAGGAGATCCAGTAGCCCCAGGGCTGCGTCGCGGGGATCGCGGCGGTCGCCAGCGTCTTGAACAGCAGGCAGGGTACGGCGAGGACGAAGACGAAATCGGAGAGCCCTTCGCCGGTGCTTTCGCGCAGGAGCCTGGTCCAGCGTGCGCCATAGCCGAGCGCGATCAGGCCGAAAACGGGCAGGACGGTCAGTAGCGATGTGAGCATCGGACCTCGGGCTCCGGCGCGGAACGGGGGCCTAGCGCGCCTGCGCGGTCTGACCCCCGGCCCGGACGATCAGCCCTTGAATCTCGTCGCGCTGGCGGTTGAACTCGACGAGGGTACGGCCTTCGAGCTCCCGGCCGCGCGGCACCTTGATCTTCATCGGGTTGACGAAGTTGCCGTTGACCATGACCTCGTAATGCAGATGCGGGCCGGTCGAGAGGCCGGTATTGCCGAGGAAGCCGATCACCTGGCCCTGGCGAACCTTGACGCCGGGCGCGATGCCCTTGGCGAAGGCCGACTGGTGCGAATAGCTGGTGACGTAGCCGTTGGCGTGCTGGATTTCGATGCGCCGGCCATAGCCCGAATCCCATTCCGCCTTGATGATCGTGCCGTTGCCGGCCGCGAGAATCGGCGTGCCGATCTTGTTCGCCCAGTCGACGCCGGTGTGCATCTTCGAATAGCGCATGATCGGGTGGTAGCGCATGCCGAAGCCGGAGCGCATCTCGGCATCGCTGATCGGCTTGCGCAGCAGGAACTTCTTCAGCGAACGACCTTCCGGGTCGAAATAGTCGATCAGCCCGTCCTCGGGCGCCTGGAACCGGTAAACCTGCCGCGTCTCGCCGCCGACGGTCAGAGAGGCCGAGAGGATCTCCGGGCGCTCGCCCTCGTCCTCGTCGGTGAAGATGACCTCGAGGCTGTCGCCGCCGCGCACGCGCTGCTGAAAGTCGAGATCATAGGAGAAGATGCGCACGAGCTCGTCGATCAGGGCCCGCGGCAGGTCGTGGCGCAGGCCGGTCTCGTAGAGGCTTTCATAGAGGCGGGCGCCGGTGCCGCCGCTCTCTTCTTCCTCGTCCTCCTCGTCGTCATTGCCGGACTGGGCCTTCTGCTGCGGGCTGAGCGGCTCGGCCTTGGGCAGGGCGACCGGCGTGAAGACGCCCTTGTCGTTGACGGCGACCATGGCGGCGGGCCGGCCGTTTTCGAGCAGGGAGACGCGGACGATCTGGCGGCCGTCGCCCGGCCGCGGCCCGGGCGCGAACAGGGCCTGCAGCACCTGGCCTTCCGGCAGGGCCGCGACCTTCACCTTGCCGCCGAAGGCGTTGATCATCGAGACGATCTGGTCGCGATTGGCGCCGGCATTGCGGACCACGGTCTCGAAATTCTCGCCGCGGCGCGTGATCAGCAGCTTCTCTTCGACCAGCGGCTCGCGCGTCGCGGCGATCGGCGCCTTCAACGCGTTGGTGACGTTCTCCGGAACGACGCGGACCTCGATGCCGGAAAAGGAGGTGTCGGTCGCCGGCGCGTAGCCGAGCAGATCGCCGGTCGTCGCAGCCGTGGCACCCTGGCCAAGCGTGCGGCTGAGCATCAGCTGCGGCGGAATCGGCAGCGCGGCTCTGCGGTCGCTGGCGGCGAGGTTGGCACGCTCCTCCTCCATCTGGGCGATCACGTCGGCGTCGCTCAGATTGGCCTTGGTCGCCTGGATGGTCAGCTCGGCGAGGTCCCGCTTGGTGATCGAGACGTCGGCATCGGGCAGTTCCGTCACCGGCTCGGCATAGCGCTCGCTGCCGGGGGCGCCCTCGGCGAAGAGCCGGAGCGGATTGAAGGGCGGAATGTTGGTGGCGTAGACGCCGGTGGTCAGCGAGAGATTCGAGGCGAGGCGCACATAGGGGCGCACCTTGATCACCTCGCGGTCGCCGACGCGCTGGGACATCGGCGCGCGGGCGGTGTGCCTCGCCGAAGCGATCGGTTGCTCGGCGACGAGCTTGTCGCCCTTGCGCGCGCCGCCGCCTGCGCCTGTCACCTGGCGAGCGGTCACCGTTTCCGGACGCTCGGCAAAACTGGTGTCGCCGCGCATGGCCACGAGAATCGCCCCACCGAGCAGCGCCGCGCCGCAGGAGCCGACGAGCATGCAGGCTGAAAGCCAGCGCAGCGAGACGCCGCGCCGGTCGAGCCCGGCAGGGGATACGCCTGCGGGCTGGATCGGCGGATCGATGCCGAGATCGACGAGCAGCGCTGCCGCTTCGGGCGTCAGCGGTTCGTGCGGCAATCTCAGTTCGGGGGGGGCGTTCATGTGGTGAGCTTGGCCGAATCCATTGATCGCCCGACGGGCTGGTGCCGCAGGCGGCAGGTTCTCCTAGAAACCGGAACGAACATGCCTTCCTCGCGCGTGGGAATCAAATCTGACCCACGAGAGCGGACGTGCAGTCGCGCGCGAAAGGGGGATTGAAGGGGGAATGCGGCCCTTTGCGGGCGGAAGCTTCCAGACCGGCCAGCGGCGGGCCTTTTGGTGAGTTCGCGCGGGCCGCGACGGCCCTTCGCCGAAAATTTTCGGCGAAGCCTTTGATTGTCCGAAGCTATTCTGCCCGGGGTGCTTTCTGTCTAAAAAACTTCACGAAGGTTGTTGACAGTCTGAGATGGTTGCTTCTATAAAGCGGCCATCGAGACGGCGACGCCGCTGGCGGCGCCGCTCCTGCTTCACTGGAACGTTGGGCGTGGTGGCCGAGAGATCGGTTC
>NZ_JAWDID010000033.1:0-61464 GCF_032464875.1 Allobosea rubneri | reverse complement strand
CTCCTGCACCTTGGCAACATCGGCCGCCGGCGTCGCAGCCGGGCGATTGACCGGGGCAGAGCCAGTGACCATCGGCTGCTGGGCCGCCGCTGCGGCGCCATTGCCCGCCGCCGGAACCGGCGTGCCATCGGGCCGAATCGCGACGGTGCGGACCTTGCGGGGCTCGCCGAGGCCGGGGACGGGCGGAACCGGAATCAGACCCGGCTCGCCGGCAGCCATCGCGGCAGCGGCCTGGTCGGACGAGACCGGGCGCGACGACATCGAGCGGGCCGCCTGCTGCACGTCGACCGGCTGCTCCTCGCGGGAGACCACCTTGGTCTCGGCACCGACGGCGTCGGCCGAGCGCTCGTAGATCTGCTTGTTCTGGTTCGGGATCTCGGCACCGCCCGGGTTCACCGGCGCGACCTTCGTCGGCGCGTTGTCGGCGCTGATCACCGGCGGCTGGCCGTCGGGGCCCGCTGCCGGGCGCGAATTGCGGAACGTCATCGCAAGGCCGACGCCAGCGACTGTGACGGCAATCAGCGCGGCTGCAGCCCAGAGCCCCTTGCGCGAGCGCGGCTTCTCGTAGTCGCGCCCCTCATCTTCCGCCTGCGGCTGCTCGGCATATTGCGGCTGCTCGGAATAATCCTGCGGCAGCGCGTGGTCATAGCCGACCGGGTAGCCCTGCCGGGCGGCCTCGTCGAGATCGCGCGGCTCTTCGGGCACATAGGCGTGCGGACCGGCCTCGACCTGGGTCGTGTAGCCCTGCGCCTGATAGGTCTGCGGGACAGCGGCCGGCTCGTCATACTCGGGATAGGCCGCTTCCTGATGGCGCGGCTGCTCGTAATGACGCGCCTGCGCCGGGGCGGCGGGAGCGGCCGGCGCCCTCGCCGGCTCCGTGCGGCGCAGGAGCGCCTCGAATTCGTCGAGCGCCCCCATCAGCTCGGCCGGAGGCGGCGGCGAGGCCTGGACCGACGCCGGGCTCGCCACGGTCGGCCGGAACAAAGGCTCGGCACGTGGCGCCTGCCACTGCGCCGGCGCTTCCATCGCAGGCCGCGCCGGAGCGGCGGCGGCAGGCGCGCTGCGGCCGCTGAACAATTCCTTGAGCGGATCGTCCTGGCCGACGAGCCTAGTCAGCTCCATCAACGGGTCGTTCGCAGCACCCGGCTTCTGCGGCTGGGCCGCGCCGCGCAGCTGACGCTCGAGGTCGTCGAGGTCGAGGGCGAAACGGTTTCTAGCTGGCTCGCTCATGACATGATCCATTCCAGCGCGCTGCCAACGCCATCAAAGAACGACGGCCGCACGCGGTCAATCTGACGAAAGCCCGGCCGGCCCGCCTTTCGGCACGCCCAACCAATCCCGCTCCCGCATCGATCCCGGCAAGCGCTGGCCGGATCTTCTGATCCGCAGGGCGCCCGAGGCGACGGGGGTCAGACCCGTCAGCGCATCTCTTCCGGCGCCGTCACACCGACGACCGCCAGACCGGAAGCAAGGACGCTGCGCACCGCATGCACGAACGCCAATCTTGCTGCGGTCGACTTTCGATCAGTTTGATTAACGAACCGTAATTGCGGCGAGTCTTTGCCCTTGTTCCAGAGCGAGTGGAAGGCACTCGCCAATTCGTGGACGAAGAAGGCGACACGATGGGGCTCATGTGACGAAGCCGCGGCATCGATCATCCTCGGATAGGCGGCAATCATCTTGACGATGCCGATCTCCGCTTCGTCGGTCAGCAGGCCGAGATCGGCCTGCGCCAGCGCCTGCGGCGAGAGGTCGAGATCCGGGAAGGCTTCCTTCGCCTGGCGGAAGATCGAAGCGCAGCGCGCATGCGCGTACTGGACGTAGAAGACCGGATTGTCCTTCGACTGCTCGACCACCTTGGCGAGGTCGAAGTCGAGCGTCGCGTCGTTCTTGCGGAAGATCATCATGAAGCGCACCGCGTCGCGGCCAACCTCGTCGATGACCTCGCGCAGCGTGACGAAGTCGCCGGAGCGCTTCGACATGCGGACCTGCTCGCCATTGCGCAGCAGGCGCACGAGCTGGCAGAGCTTGACGTCGAGCGCGCCCTCGCCGTTCGTCACGGCCTTGACCGCCGCCTGCATGCGCTTGACGTAGCCGCCATGGTCGGCGCCCCAGACGTCGATCATCTCGGCAAAGCCGCGCGTGAACTTCGAGCGGTGATAGGCGATGTCGTTGGCGAAATAGGTGTAGCTGCCATCCGACTTCAGCAGCGGCCGGTCGACATCGTCGCCGAACTTGGTGGCGCGGAACAGGGTCTGCTCGCGGTCCTCCCAGTCCTCGTCCTTCTGGCCCTTGGGCGGCGGCAGCCGGCCCTCATAGATCAGGTCGCGGGCGCGCAGATCCTCGATCGTCTGATGCACGGCGTCGGAGTTCCCGTCCCTGCCCTGCAGCGAGCGCTCCGAGAAGAAGACCTCGTGGACGACGCCGAGCGCAGCGAGATCGTCGCGGATCATCGCCATCATGCCGTCGATCGCCGCCTGCCGCACGGTCGGCAGCCAGTCCCACTCGGCCTTGCCGAGCAAGGCCTGCCCATGCTCGCGGGCCAGCGCCTGCCCGACAGAGACCAGATAGTCGCCGGGATAGAGCCCCTCCGGGATCGCGCCGATCTCCTCGCCGAGCGCCTCGCGATACCGCAGGAAGGCGGAGCGGGCGAGGACGTCGACCTGCGCGCCGGCATCGTTGATGTAATATTCGCGGGTGACGTCGTGGCCGGCGAAGGCGAGCAGGGCCGACAGCGCATCGCCGAACACCGCTCCGCGGCCATGGCCGACATGCATCGGACCGGTCGGATTGGCCGAGACGTATTCGACATTGATCTTCGGCGCCGGCTTCGCACGGCCCCGGCCATGCTCGGTACCGGCCAGCACCGCCGACTTCAGAACCGCGGTGAAGACGGCCGGCTGCAGGGTGAGGTTGATGAAGCCCGGCCCGGCGATCTCGGCCTTGAGGACATCGGCATCCTTGGCGAGCTCGGCGACGATCAGCTCGGCGAGCGCGCGCGGCGCCATGCCGGCTTCCTTGGCGAGCACCATGGCGGCGTTGATCGCGAGATCGCCATGGGCCGGGTCCTTCGTCGGCTCGACCACGACTCGCGCCAGCGAGAGGCCGGCGGGGATGCGGCCGGCCTCGGCCATGCCGGAGAGGATGGCGGCGAGGCGCGCGGAGAAAGTCTCGAAAATATTCATGGCGACCAGCGATTTTCGACGGAGATTGATGGATTTCGAAGGAATAACCGGCCCGGCCCTATCGCAGCGACGGGGTGGCGTCAAACAGGCGCCGGTGCTCGTCGAGCGCGTACCAGTCGGTCATGCCGGCGATGTAGTCGGCGATTCGGCGCGCCCGGCGCCCCTCGTCCAGCGTCGCGCAGTCGGCCGACCATTCGCCCGGCATCGCCTCCGGCACGGCGCTGAAGCGCTCGAACAGGTCTCGCACAACATCCGCCGCCTGCTGGCGGATCAGCCTGATGCGCGGATGCCGGTACATGTTGGGGTAGAGGAAGTTCTTGATCGCCTTGTCGGCCGCGGCGATCCCGTCCGAGAAGGCGACGACCGGCGCCCCGGCCCGGCGGATCGCGTCGACATCAGCCGGGCCGAGCTTCGCGATCAGCGCCTCGGAATTGCCGATCACATCCTCGACGAAGCGGGTGATGACTCGCCGCACCAGCTCGTTGGTCGCGCGCGGCTTTTCCAGCCCCGGATGCAGCGCCTCGATCTCGTCCAGCAATCCGGCGAGGAAGGGCACCGCACGCAGCTCGGACAGCTCGAACATTCCGGCGCGCAGCCCGTCATCGATGTCATGGGCGTTGTAGGCGATATCGTCGGCGAGCGCCGCGGCCTGCGCCTCGGCGGAGGCGTGGCTGTCGAGCCAGAGATCCTGCTTGGTCTGGTACTCGACGATCGCCGCCGGAATGCCGGTCTTGGCGTAGCGCGCGACCGGCCGCCCCTGCGCGTCGAGCAACGGGCCATTGTGCTTGACCAGTCCCTCCAGCGTCTCCCAGGTCAGGTTCAGCCCGTCGAAACCGGCATAGCGCCGCTCGAGGCGCGTCACGATCCGCAGGGTCTGGGCGTTGTGGTCGAAACCGCCGAAATCCTTCATGCATTCGTCGAGCGCGTCCTCGCCGGTATGCCCGAAGGGGGTGTGGCCGAGGTCGTGCGCCAGCGCCAGTGCCTCGGCGAGGTCCTCGTCGAGCCCGAGCGCCCTGGCCAGAGCGCGCGCGATCTGCGCGACCTCGATCGAATGGGTCAGACGGGTGCGGAAATGATCGCCCTCATGGGCGACGAAGACCTGGGTCTTGTGCTTCAGCCGGCGGAAGGCGGCGGAGTGGATGATGCGGTCGCGATCGCGCTGGAACGGGTTGCGCGTCGCCGAGCCCGGCTCCTCGACCAGCCGGCCGCGGCTCGTCGCCGTGCGGCAGGCATAGGCGGCCCGCCAGCGGTCGCCTGGCTCGCGCGGAGGGGATTGGTCTGGTGCTGGCGCCATCATCGCTTGCTACCTGTTCGCTCGCTGCCTGGCCGCCCACCGGCGGACGCGGCTTGAACGGGCGCCCGCTGGCCATTACCTTTGTGGTCGAGGCAGGAGCAAGGATGTTCTGCGCATGACCACTGCGATCGAGGCCAATCCGCACGCGATCTCGCTGACCGACAAGGCGGCGGGGCGCATCGTCGCGGTCATGGCCAAGGAGCCGCCCGGCTCGATGCTGCGCGTCAGCGTCGCTGGCGGCGGCTGCTCGGGATTCCAGTACGTCTTCGACATCGACCGGGAGAAGGCCCCCGGCGATCTCGTGATCGAGCGCAGCGGCGCGACGGTGCTGATCGACGAGACCTCGCTCGACCTGCTCGAAGGCTGCACCATCGACTTCGTCGACGATCTCGTCGGCCAGTCCTTCAAGATCACCAATCCGAACGCCACCGCCTCCTGCGGCTGCGGCACTTCCTTCGCGCTCTGACCCGATCTCCGGTCCGGTGCCACGCCGGTAGCCGGAGTTCGAGGGTGCACGCTTCGTCGCCGTTTGCTCGAAGCGCGGAGAGCGTCTGGCCATGACGCCCAGTCAGTCGGCAGCGGCCAATTCCAGCCAGCGCGATATCGCGATCTCCTCCAGGAAGCACCGGTCGTGGCTGACGACGAGCAGCGCCCCATCATAGGCACGCAAACCGCCTTCGATGATCTCGATCGACTCGATGTCGAGATGATTGGTCGGCTCGTCGAGGATCAGGAGGGCCGGCGGACGCCCCCCGCCCAGCACGCAGGCGAGGCCCGCCCGCATGAGTTCGCCGCCGCTCAGCGTCGCCACCTCCTGCAAGGCGGCATCGGCCCTGAACCTGAAGCGGGCCAGCGCGGCGCGACAGGCATTCTCATCGGCACCGGGGTTGAGCCGCCGGAAATTGTCCCTGATCGAGTCTGATGGGTCGAGCATGCCGACGCTCTGGTCGAGCAGCGCCCAGTCGACATCGAGGCGGATTTCCCCCGTCGAAGAAGGCAGTTCGCCGGTCAGAAGCCTGAGCAGCGTCGACTTGCCCGAACCATTGGGGCCGGTCACCGCAACGCGCTCCGGCCCCGTGATCGAGAACGACAGATCCCGAATGATCGGGCGATGGGGCGCGTAGCCGCCGCACAGGCCATCGACCCGCAGCACCGTCCTCCCGGCCGCGAGCCCCGATGGCGGAACCGTGACCGAAAGCGGCTGAAGAATCTCGATGCGGTTGCGCGCCGTCTCGATCGCCGCCGCAGCCTGCGCCTGCTTCCGCTCGGCCAGGAGCGCGGCGTTGCCGCCGCTGTTCTCGCTGCGGTTCTGCCGGGCGCCCATCAGGATGCGCGGCATGTCGCCCTTGGCACGCTTGCGCTGGCCCGCGCCGTCCTTGCGCGCCTTGCGCTCGCTCGCGAGTTGCCTGTCCCGGGCCACCTCCGCCAGGCGCTGTTCGGCGGTCGACAGATCGTGCCGGGCGGCAGCGAGGTCGAGCGCCTTCCGTTCCCGGTAATGGGACCAGTTGCCGCCATATCGCGTCGCGCCGAGGGAATTCAGCTCGACGATGGCGTCCATGGTCTCGAGCAACTCCCGATCATGGCTGATCACGATCGCCCCGGCGCGCCATGTCGCGAGCATCGCGATCACCGCGTCGCGACCGTCCCGGTCGAGATTATTGGTCGGCTCGTCGAGGACAAGGAAATCGGGCTCGGCGAAGAGTAGCGCGGCCAGACCCACCCGGGTGCGCTGCCCGCCGGAGAGCGAGGCGAGCGCCGTGGCCGGAGGCATATCCAGCCCGAATCTGGCGAGGGCCGTTGCGAGGCGCGCCTCCAGCGTCCAATCCGCTTCGGCAAGCTCGGCAGAGGTCGCGATCCCGCGCTCGGCGCGGTCCAGCACGGCCAAGGCCGGAGCGACGCCGAATAGATCCGCCACCGTCTCTGCCGCGACCTGCGGCACAGCTTGGGCAAGAACGGCGAGCTTGCCGTTGGTGACAACGCTGCCCGAAGCGGGCGGCAATTCGCCCGCGATCAGCTTGAACAAGGTGGTCTTGCCGACGCCGTTGCGCCCGACAAAGCCGGTGCGTTCGGGGCCGAAGGAAAGATCGAGATCGGAGAAGAGTCGGCGCCCTTCAGGCGTGGACCAGCTCAGTCTGGACAGGGTGATCGAAGCAGGCATGGATACGGAGTTCCCCGGCGGCAAGGCGAAGCGGCGTTGCGGTCGGGTGGAAATCCATGTCTGCGTTCATCCTGTCTGGTGTCGTAGTCCTCGGCTACACCGAGGATGCGGCGCGTTCAAGTCGCTTGGCCGGGCGTGCCCGACCGCGACGTCATTCCCGTCAGTTCGGCAGTGCGACCTGCCTGAAGACGCGCACCAGATCGGCGTCGAGCTTGCCGACCATCGTCACGAGCACCCGGTAGGCCTCCTCAGGCGCCATCGGCGCCCTGTAGGAGCGCCGTTCGATCAGCGCACCGTAGACGTCGCAGATGGTGATCATCCGCACGAGATCGGAGATCTCCCCTGCCCGCAGGCCCTGCGGATAACCGGAACCGTCGAGATATTCGTGGTGGCTGAGGGCGACATCGACGATGTCGGCCGCGAAGCCGCCCTGCCGGCACAGCATCTCGTAACCGATCTGCGGATGCTCGCGCACGATCAGTTGTTCTTCCGCCGTCAACGGCCCGGGCTTGTGCAGGACGGCGAGCGGGATGCGCGCCTTGCCGATGTCGTGCAGCAACGCCGCGCCCGTCACCAGTCGGCGCGCATGCTCCGGGAATCCGAGCCGCTGGGCGAAGGCGGCCGCCAGGCCGGCGACCAGGAGGCAGTGCTGGTAAGTCGCATCGTCGTGGTCCCAGACCAGTTCGAGCCAGGCCCCGAGATCGCGCCTGTCGGCGGCACGATTGATCGCCTCGACGCCCTCCTCGATCGCGGCCGCCGGCAAAAGCTCGCCACGGGCGGCGCTCGCCAGCATGTCGGCGACGGCCGCCGAGGCCGAGAGGAAATGCTGCTGCACCGGCTCGGGCCCGCCACCGCCATTCAGCATGCGGCCGACTTCGCCGAGCAGGACCTTGACCGGGACGTCGGCCGGCAGCACGGCGCTGGCTCCGATAGCGTTCGCCTGCACCGTCGTCCGGGCCGAGCGGTCCCGCACCAGACAGAGATGGGGAACCCCCGTCCGCTTGTGGCTAGCGAGCGCGCGGCGCATCGCCTCGACCGAGGCGCGACTCGACAGATCGACATCGCTGATCAGCAGTTGCCGCGTTTCGGGGAGCTTCGCCACCGGACGGTTCAAGTCGACGACCGCGCAGCGGCCCCAGAGCGACAGCAGCCGGTCGAGCTTGTGACTTTGTTCTGGGCGGTCGGTGATCAGCAGCACGGCGATAGGCATGTCCTCATAACGAGGTCACCCTAGCCAGGGATCCGTGAGGCCTGATGAAACGGAATCGTTCAAATTCGCCGTTTCTCGCGCAAGACGCGAAGCGTATCGGCCCGGCTCAGGAGCCCAGGGCCTGCCGTCGCATCGCGCTCGCCTCGGCGTACTGCAGGAGAAGGTCCAGGTCCTCGCGGGCGATATCGAAGGAATCGCCCATCTGCGCCAGCGCCTCGTCGATATCGGAAGGGCTGAACGCCGCCGCCGGAACGGCTAGGGGAAGCACAGGATCGGCGCTTGGCGGACGATGCGGGTAGCTACGGCGCGTGACCCCGTGGAAGGCGGCGCCGAGCGCAACCAGCGACAAGGAGCAAAGCCCGATCGGCACGAAGGGGAAGAGCAGCCCCCACTTCATCACGGCCGGACCGCCGAGCACGGCCGTCAGCGCGACAGCGCCACCCGGCGGGTGCAGCGAGCGCGTCAGCGACATCACCGCGATGGCGAGCGCGACTGCCAGTGCCGCCGCGATCGTCAACTCCGGGACCGCCCAGCCGACCGCCAGCCCGACGAAGGCCGAGATCACATTGCCGCCGATCACCGGCCAGGGCTGCGCCAGCGGGCTGGCAGGCACCACGAAAACCAGGACCGCCGACGCCCCGATCGGCGCGACGACAAGCGGAGCATGGATCGGGAACATGAAGCCGGCCGCGGCGGTGAGCGCAATCGCCGTGAAGACACCGGCGCAGGCTGCCGTGCGCTCGGCCAGCGTCGCACCGGCCAGGATCGGATGGAACAGCTTCACGGCCGGTTCTCCGGAGCCATCCCGCCGACCTTCAGGCCGAACCGGGCAAGCTCCAACTATCAGTTTTCGACCGCCTCTATAATCGGCATCACGCACAAAACAACGGCAAAATCGTCAATTCACAGTACTGTATGTTATTTGCCTAAATCCCGCTCCACACGCGTTCGGCGCAACAAAAAAAGGCGCCCGCAGGCGCCCTTCCGGAGAGTGTTTTTCTCAGTGCGAGCTCGGCGGCCCGCCCTGCTCCAGGCGGATCTCGGCGGCCATCAGCCCCTTCGGCCCCGGTCCATAGCGAACCAGCACGGTCTGGCCGGGGATCAGCTCGACGATGCCGTAGCGGCGCAGCGTCTCCATATGGACGAAGATGTCGGGCGCGCCCTCGCCGGCCGAGACGAAGCCGAAGCCGCGCAGCCGGTTGAACCACTTCACCACCATGCGCTCGAGCCCGCTGGTCGGCGTCACCGTGGCATTCGTGCGCGGCATCGGCATTTCGGCGGGATGGCGGCCAGCCGAGGTGTCGATCGAGAGCACGCGGATCGCCTGGCGGCCGCGCGCTTTCGCGATCACTTCGAGGACAATGCGGGCGCCTTCGGCGATGGCGTTGAAGCCGTCGCGCTTCAGGATCGTGACATGGACGAGGATGTCGCTGCCGCCATCTTCCGGCACGACGAAGCCGTACCCCTTGCTGACGTCGAACCATTTGACGTAGCCGGCGAGCTCGACGCCCGCATCGGGGATGCCAGCCTCGGGCCCGTCGAGCCGCACGACCCGGTTGAGCGATTGGATCGGTCCGAGTGGGGGCCTCCCACCATCGCCGTACTCGTCGGACATGTGCCGCTCATCTCCGATGCGAAATCTGATTCGTCTTGCGACGATAGCACCGCAGAGGACTCGCGAAACAGCGCCAACGCTTCCATCCACATGATCGAGCCGGAAAATATACTGGGATGGTCGCCCTCGGGCCGACTTCCGCCCCCATGGGCCGACAGCTCGCCCGGACTCCATCGCGACAGGCGAAATGACCGCGCGGTGCGGGACCGGGCTCGTGATCGGAGGCCGACGGCCACCCGCCACGCCTGTGCTGCAGGCAGGCCGTCGTAACTGGAAACGCCGTTGGGTAAGCCGAGGTTAAGCGCGACTGCCTACGGTGCGCCCGCGTGGCTCCGGGGGGCCGCTTCGAAACAGCTCCGAGCGGGATGGGCGACATGTACAAGCAGCAGATTTGGGATCAGGTGCGGGCGCAGGCGGTTGTGACGCCTGCGATCTACGGAGCGGTGGATTTCGACGCCGTGCCGGAGCGCTTCGCCGGCGCGGCCGGTGATCCGAACGAACTGCGAACCGTAGGCGAGGCCGAGCGAGCCCAGCTTCTCGCCGACGAGCGCCTGATGACGCTGATCCGCGCCTATACCTTCATGGGCGACCGCGTCGTCGACCCCTATGCCGCCCTGATGCCGGAGTACGGTTTCAAGCGGCTGATCGAGATGCTCGACCAGGCCTGCAGGCACGGCATCGATTCCGTTGCGGGCGCCCCGCCCGAACTGCGCGGCTTCATCGCGGCGATGGAGACGGTGCCCGACTGGCTCGACATGGCGATGGTCGAGGAAGGCGCGCGCGTCGAGCGCGCAGCCATGGCGATCATGAGCCCGATCGCCATCCGCGCCGCCTTCATCGCGACCTTCATGAACCGTTACGCCGCGCTTCCGATGGCGCTGACCGGGACGCTCTCGAACGAGAGCGCCGCGAGGCGCGTCAAGGAGACGGCGACCTTCTTCGCGACCTCGGTGCTGCCCGGAGCG
This sequence comes from Allobosea rubneri, assembly GCF_032464875.1. NCBI lineage: Bacteria > Pseudomonadati > Pseudomonadota > Alphaproteobacteria > Hyphomicrobiales > Alloboseaceae > Allobosea > Allobosea rubneri. The sequence goes on along the minus strand of NZ_JAWDID010000033.1, from coordinate 51,037 downwards.
CTCGCCCGTGGCGGCGAGGGCTTCCGCGCGGCGGCGATGGTCCGCCTGATGCATTCGATGGTGCGCTTCAACGCCATGCGCAAGGGCCGCTGGGACGTCTCGGTCTACGGTATCCCGATTCCGCAGGTCGATCAGATGCCGGCCGGTCTCATCGGGGTCACCATGATGGCGGCCGACGTGATGAGGCAGGGCCGCAGCGAGTTCACGGCGCAGGAACGCGCCCGCGTCGAGCTCAGCCGCTACCGCTGCTATCTGCTGGGCCTGCCCGAGGCACTGCTGGCGACGACGCCGAAGGAGATCGTGACGCTGATGGCCGCGAGCCTTGCGACATTGCGCTCGGGCTTCGACGACGAGACCTGCGGCAACCTGCTGCGAGCGACGCTCGGCGCCTATCTCCCGCCGGACAAGTCCCTCCCATCCCGCCTCTTCGACCGGGTCGAGAAAGGCTTCTCGAAGGTGTTCTTCGTCAAGAACTATGCCGGCGGCGACAAGGCGAAAGCGGCAAGCATGGGCGTGGTTCCCGATGCGCTGGACAAGCTCTGCTACGGCATCGCCGCGGCGGTCGCTGGCAGCCGCATGCTGGCCTACAAGCTCGCCATGAACATCCCGATGCTCTCGGCCGCGGTCGATCGGCGTCTGGTCGCGATCATCGAGAGACAGCTCGCCGCCTGGGGGCATGCGCATTTCGCGACCGATGCGGCGGCCTATCGTCCGAGCGCTTCCTCTGCGCCGCATTGACCGCGCGGGTACGGCCGCAGCCGTTCAGTTCGCCAGTCTTGCCAGCGCCGCGCCGATCTCAGCCCGCACCACGAGATCGGCGATGGGATCGAGATCGGTCGGCTCGCGGTTGAGGATCACGAGCTTGGCGCCGTTGCGCTTGGCGACGACCGGAAAGCTCGCCGCCGGGAACACGACCAGCGACGAGCCGGCGACGAGATAGAGATCGGCCGAGAGCGTCATCTCATGGGCGCGCAGCATCTGCCCTTGTGGCATCTGCTGGCCGAAGGAAATCGTCGCGGCCTTCACCACGCCGCCGCACATCAGGCAGTCCGGCGGCTCGCCCGAGGCCTCGAACGCGTGCCGGATCGCCTTGAGTTCATGGCGCCAGCCGCAGCTCAGGCAGGTCGCATAGGTGCCGTTGCCATGGAGCTCGATCACCGCCTCCTCGGCGATGCCCGAGGCCTGGTGGAGGCCGTCGATGTTCTGGGTGATCACGCCGGGCGAGCGCCCTTCCGCGACCAGCGTCGCCAGCGCGCGATGGCCGCGATTGGGCCTGGCATCCGGAAAATGGTCGTCCATGGCGAACTTCCGCCGCCAGGCCTCGACCCTGGCCTCGCGGCTGTGCACGAAGACGTCGAACGGGATCGGCTTGTTGACCATCCAGGGCGAGCCCGGCGAGCGGAAATCGGGCACGCCCGATTCGGTCGAGATGCCGGCGCCGGTGAAGGGGACGATCACCCGGGCACGGTCGAGCATCGCATGCAGTTCCTCGATCGCGTCCTGTGTCTCTTCATCCATGCCGCCGGGCTCCGGATCATCATTGCTTCCCGGCGAATATGGCGGCGGGCGCCCCGCGCTCCAAGACTGCCGGCGTCCAGGCGTTGACGGCGCGGCGCGGGCGCCGCAAAGCTCGCCCATGTCTTCGCCGTCCCCCGTCTCGCTGAACCCCGATCTCATCGACACCGCCCCCCCGCCGATCCCCGAGGCGCAGGGCTGGGCGAGAGCCTATGACGGCCGTCGCGGCCCGCTGATCGACCTGTCGCAGGCCGTGCCGGGCGCGCCGCCGCCGGCCGCGCTGCTGGAGCGCCTTGCCGAGGCGGCCGGCCGGCCCGACCAGACCCGCTATGGCGCCATCACCGGCGACCTTGCTCTGCGCGAAGCCTATGCTGCCGAGACCAGCGCCTTCTATGGCGCGCCGATCTCGCCGCAGGAGATCGCGATCACCGCCGGCTGCAACCAGGCCTATGTCGTGACGATGATGGCGGTGGCCCGCGCCGGCGACAATGTGCTGCTGCCGACACCCTGGTACTTCAACCATGAGATGACGCTGAACATGCTCGGCGTCGAGCCCCGCCCGCTGCCCTGTGATCCCGAACAGGCCTTCGTGCCCGATGTCGCCGTGGCCGAGAGCCTGATCGACGAACGCACCCGCGCCATCGTGCTGGTGACACCGAACAATCCGACCGGCGCGGTCTATCCGCCTTCAACGATCGCCGCCTTCGCTGCGCTCTGCCGTCGCCGCAGGATCTGGCTGGTGCTCGACGAGACCTATCGCGATTTCCTGCCGGACGGGGCTGGCCGCTCGCATGAACTCTTCGCCGCAAGCGACTGGCGTGATTCGCTGATCGGCCTCTACAGCTTCTCCAAGGCCTATGCCGTGCCGGGCTGGAGGCTGGGCGCGATCACCGCCGGCGAAGCGGTCCTGGCGCAGATCGGCAAGGTGCTCGACTGCATCCAGATCAGCCCGGTCAGGGCCGGCCAGGGCGCCATCGCCTGGGGCATCGACGGCATCCGCGCCTGGCGCGAGGCCAACCGCGCCGAGATCAACGCCCGCGCCGAACTGTTCCGCCAAACCATGGCGCCCCTGAACGGCTGGAACGTCCTCGCCGCCGGCGCCTACTTCGCCTATCTCGCCCACCCTTTCGAAGGCGTGCCGGCGGCCGAGGTGGTGCGCCGCCTGGTTCAGGAGCGCGGTGTGCTCGCCCTCCCCGGCCCCTATTTCGGCCCCGGCCAGGAACGGCACCTGCGCATCGCCATCGCCAATGTCGGCGCCGACCGGCTCGGCGAGCTCGGCGACAGGCTGAAGGGTTTTGCGCTCTGAGCGCGCTGCGCCATTGAGCACTCCAGCCCCCTCATCCTGAGGAGCCATTCCGAAGGGAATGGCGTCTCGAAGGATGTTCCAGGAGGCTCAGGAGACGGCTGGACCATCCTTCGAGACGCAGCCCTTGGCTGCTCCTCAGGATGAGGACTGCGGATGCGTGAGCGGCCGCTTCACCCCTTCACCGCCGGGCACTTGCTTTCCGACAGCGGCCAGACCGTCTCGGACGGCTCGATCTTGCGCACGATCTCGAAATAGTCCCACGGCCCCTTCGAATCCGCCGGCTTCTTGACCCGGGCGAGATACAGCTCGCGCAGCACGCGACCATCGGCGCGGATCGTCGCGTCCTTGGTGAAAGCGTCGTTGATCGGCATCGCGCGCATCGCGGCGGCGACCTTGTCGGGATCGTCGGTGCCGGCCTGCTTCACCGCCTTGAGATAGTGCAGCACCGAGCCGTAGACGCCGGCATGCAGCATGGACGGCATCATCCCGGCCTTTTCCATGAACTGCTTCGACCAGGCGCGCGAGGGCTCGTCGAGATCCCAGTAGGAGGCGGTCGTCAGATAGGTGCCCTGCGTTGCCTTGAGGCCGAGGCTGTGGACGTCCTGCAGGAAGAAGATCAGCGCCGCGAGGTTCTGGCCCTGCTCCACCAGGCCGAACTCGCCGGCCTGCTTGATCGCGTTGACGGTGTCGTTGCCGGCACTGGCGATGCCGACGACCTTGGCGCCGGAGGACTGCGCCCGCAGCAGGAAGGAGGAGAAATCGGCATTGTTGAGCGGGTGGCGCACCGAGCCGAGGACCTTGCCGCCATTGGCCTCGACCACGTCGCTGGCATCCTTCTGCAACTGGTGGCCGAAGGCATAGTCCGAGGCCAGCATGAACCACGAGGTGCCACCGGCCTTGACCACGGCCGAGGCGGTGCCGCGCGCCACGCCATAGGTGTCGTAGGTCCAGTGGAAGCCATAGGGCGAGCACTGTTCATTGGTCAGCGCCGTCGTGCCCGCGCCGGAATACATCACGATCTTCTTCTTTTCGCGGGCGAGCGATTGCAGCGCCAGCGCCACCGCCGAGTTCGGGATGTCGACCACCGCGTCGACCTTGTCGACGTCGAACCATTGCCGGGCGATCGAGGTGCCGACATCGGCCTTGTGCTGATGGTCGGCGGCGACGATCTGGATCGGCTTGCCGAGCACGGTCACGCCGAACTCCTTCAGCGCCAGTTCGGCCGCGATCACCGAGCCCTTGCCGCCGATATCGGCGGTCACGCCACCCATGTCGGTCAGCACGCCGATCTTCACGACATCGTCGCTGACCTGCGCCAGCGCCGGCAGATTGGCGAGCGCCAGCATGGCGCCGCCCAACAGAAGCGACCGCATCACATTCCTCCCGAGCTCGTTGTCTCGCCGGCTGCGACAGGCGCCGGCGTTCTTCACGTCAAAGACCCTTGGCCTCCAGCCAGGCGACGATCAGGGCCGCGATCTCGTCGCTGTTGTCCTCGCACATCGGCATATGGCCGTTCCCGGCGATCCCCCGCTCCGGCAGCCAGACGAATTCGGCGCCGAGATAGCGGGCCGTCGCCTCGTCGACCGCGCGCGGATGGCGCGGGTCGCTGTCGCCGGTGACGATCAGGATCGGATGGCCCGCCAGCGCCGCAGGGTCCCCGATCCGCAGCCCCTTGCCGCCGATATTGAAGCGCTCGTTCATCAGGCGCGCGCTCTCGGGCACGATCGAGCGCCGATAGGCCTCGAAGGCCTGTTTCGGGAAGCGCTCGGAGTTGGCCCAGTAGGCCCGCATGAATTCGGGCGGGATGAAGAGCGGCCTGTCTTCCTCGACGCGGACCGGGCAGCCCAGGCTCTCATCGTCCCTGAGCTTCGCCACCGCCTCGGCATCGTCGGGCAGCTCCGGCAGGAGATTGGCCGGCCCGCCCGGTGCGACGCCGACGATTCCCGCGACCGCCCCTGGCGCCTGCTCGGCGATCCACCAGGCCATCGGCCCGCTCGCCGAATGCACCAGGAGCACCGCCGGCCCGATCTCCTCCAGCAGGCGCCTCAGGCTGGTCGCGATCTCGACGCTCGACAAGGTGGCGAAATCCGGCCGCATCGGCGAACGGCCATGGCCCGGCCAGTCCGGCACGAAGACCTCGCGGCCGGAAGACGCGAAGGCATGCGCCCAGCCGGGCCGACCATCGGGGGTCGTAAGGTAACAGGCGCCGGTATGGCCGCCGCCATGGACGAGCACGATGGGCAGGCGCCCTGCCCCGGCCGCGCCGAGCCGGTCGACATAGATCGGATGGGCCTCGGTGCCCGAATAGAAGCATTGCCGCTGCAGCGCGCGCGAAAGCGCCTGCCGCCCTCCGGCACCAGCCTGGTCCATAGCCTCCTCCCGGCGCGGCAAGGCCGTGCCATCTGTTGCCGAGGATGCTAGGACCGGCTCATGGCGCGCGCAACAAAAAAGTCCAATGTGAGACTAATTCAACAGGACGAGTCCGCCGGGCTGGACGCCGCTCAGCGGCGCGCCATCCTGGACGGGACCGCGATCCCGACCGCCTACAAGATCGGCTACGTGCTGAACTTCTATCGCGAGCCCTCCTTCCGCCTGATCGAGACGGAGTTCGGGCTGACCCGGCCGGAGATCGTCATCCTGATCTTCCTGACGGTGCGCGACGGCGCGAGCGCGAGCGAGTTCTGCGAATTCTCCGGCCATCTCAAGGCGAGCGTCAGCCGCGCCGTGATCCTGCTCGACAAGAAGAAGCTGATCCGCCGGGAGCCCGACCCGGCCGATAATCGCCGCCAGCTGCTCTACCTCACGGCCGAGGGCCGGGCGCTCTACGAGCGCTACATCCCGATGCTGCAGGCGCGGGAGGCGGCGATGCTCGCCTGCCTCGACCCTGGCGAACGGGCGCAGCTCGGCAAGCTGCTCGACAAGCTCGCGACCCATGTCCCGGAATGGGGCTCCGCCTCCGATCTCTGACCGGAGGCAAAGCCTCGGACGCTGTCAGCGCAGCAGCGCCGCATAGCGTCCGCGATAGGCGAAGACGAGCAGCGCGCCGCAGACCGCGACGATCGCCGCGACCGGAATGCCCTGCGGGTTGAGCTCGGCATGGAACAGCACGATCACCGTCATCACCGGCGCGATCAGCGCCAGCCCGAGCGCCGGCGCGATGTTGAGCAGCAGCAGGAGCCCGCCGACCAGATTCACGCTCTTCAGCAGCGGCAGGAAGAATCTTGCCTGCTCCAGCGAGCGTTCCCAGGCGAGGCCGATTTCCGTCACCGGCGGATGGATCAGGTGGTTGCCGGTCGCCAGATACCAGAAGCCGTCGGCAGCGCTGACCAGGAAGAGCAGGCCGAGGGCGGTCCGGGGCAGAGTGACCATCAGAAAATTGCGCATTGTCGGGGGTCTTGTCCGTTATGATGCGCCGGACCAATGCCGGCGCGGCTGCATTGCGACCGCCTGAGCGGATTTTGCCCCTCTCTCGCGCTTGTGACATGCATCCGGATGCAAAGAATGCTCTGCACTGCCGCAGCGGCAATGCGCCGCGAGCGGAATGGATGGCGATGACGATCGAACTGACCCGGCGGACATTGTTGCGACTGGCCGGGACGGCCTCACTTGCGCTGGCCGCCGCCGCGGCGGCGCGGGCAGAGGGGACGCCGACAGCCGGCGCGGGCACGATTGCGGCCACCGCCCCGGGCTTCGCCGGCAGCACGCCGATCCGCTGCGGCGCCATCGGCCTGCGCGTCCGCGATCTCGACCGCATGAGCCGCTACTACCAGTCGGTGCTCGGGCTCGCCGTCATCTCGGCCAGTGCGGATGGCGTCACCCTCGGGGCGGGCGGCGTGCCCCTCGTCTCGATGGAGGCGCGGCCACAGGCTGAGTTTGAGCCGCGCAACGCCGCCGGCCTGTTCCACACCGCTTTCCTGATGCCCTCGCGCCGCGACCTCGCGCGCTGGCTCGTGCATGTCGCCCGTAACCAGACGCCCCTGACCGGCTTCGCCGACCACAGCGTCAGCGAAGCCGTCTATCTCGACGATCCCGAGGGCAACGGCATCGAGGTCTATGCCGATCGCGACCCGCGCCTCTGGCGCTGGGAGGGCGAACGCGTCGTGATGGGCACGCACCGGCTCGACGTCGACGGCATCCTTGGCCTCACCGACACCAGCCGCAACGACTACGCCTCGGCTCCGACGGGACTGCGCATCGGCCACATGCATCTGCGCGTCGGCGACATCCAGCAGTCCGAGAGCTTCTACCGCGACGCCATCGGCCTCGATTCGACCTCGCGGCGCGACACCGCGAGCTTCCTGTCCTCAGGGCGCTATCACCACCATGTCGCGCTCAACACCTGGAACAGCGCCGGCGCCGGCAGCCGCGACCTTGCGAAGACCGGCCTCGACTGGTTCTCGCTGGAGGTCGCCGATCCCGCTTTGCTCACGGCGCAGCGCGAGCGCATGGCGCGCGCCGGCTTCGCGCCGACGACCGTTGAGCACGGCTTCGAGAGCACCGATCCCTGGGGGACCCGGCTCAGGCTGGTCGGGGTCTAGGCTCGCCCGTCATGCTCGCCCTCGTGGCGAGCATCCACGTCTTGAACACCGCATGTAAGGAAGGAAGACGTGGATGGTCGCGACGAGCCCGACCATGACGGCGAAGGCTCAGGCGCAGCTAAAGGGCGCCCTCTGATCGCCGCCCGTTCGAGCGAAGGCGCCAATCGCTTCAGCCGAGCCGCAGCTCGCGCACGACCTGCTCGACGATCGCTTCCTTGCTGGCTTCGACCTGGACGACGAGCGGCTTCTCGTCCGCGCCCGGCTCCTCCAGCGTCGCGAACTGGCTGTCGAGCAGGGCCGGCGGCATGAAATGGTGCTGGCGCGCCGCCATGCGCTGGCCGATCAGTTCGCGCGAGCCCCTGAGATAGACCAGCGTGACGTCGGGCCGGTCGCCGACGATGACGTCGCGATAGGCCTTCTTCAGCGCCGAGCAGGTGACGATGCCGTTGCCGCCGGTCGTGCGCAGCCCGTCGATCCAGGCCGCGATCGCCGCCAGCCAGGGCTTGCGGTCCTCGTCGGTCAGCGGCGTGCCGCTCGACATCTTGGCGACGTTCTCGGGCGGGTGAAAGCTGTCGGCATCGCGGAAGGGCCAGCCGAGCCGCTCGGCCAGGCGCTCGCCGAGCGAGGTCTTGCCCGAGCTGGCGACGCCCATGACGACGATGACGGCCGGCTTGCCGGCGCTGTTCGAGACGCTCATCCCGCTCAGCCCTGCTTCTTCGGCTCGACATGGCCGCCGAAGCCGGCGCGCATGGCGGAGAGGATCTTCTCGGCGAAGGTGTGATCCTTGCGCGAGCGGAAGCGGGTGTAGAGCGAGGAGGTCAGCACCTCGGCCGGCGTCGCGGTCTCGACCGCGGCCTGCACGGTCCAGCGCCCCTCGCCGGAATCGGAGACATGGCCGGAATAGGCCGAAAGCTCCTCGTCTGCGGCGAGCGCCGCGGCGGTCAGGTCGAGCAACCAGGAGGTGACGACCGAGCCGCGGCGCCAGACCTCGGCGATCTCGGCGGTGTCGAAATCGAAGCCGTATTCCTCCGGCAGCCCGTCCTTGGCCGAGGCATTGCGCAGGAGGTCGAAGCCCTCGGCGAAGGCCTGCATCATCCCGTACTCGATGCCGTTATGGACCATCTTGACGAAATGGCCGGCGCCCGCCGGGCCGCAATGCAGATAGCCCTGCTCGGCGGTCGGGTTGCGCCCCTCGCGATGGCCGGTCGGCTCGATGTCGCCCTTGCCCGGCGCCAGCGCCTGGAAGATCGGCTCCAGCCGGTCGAACACGCCCTTGTCGCCGCCGATCATCAGGCAATAGCCGCGCTCCAGCCCGTGCACGCCGCCGGAGGTGCCGATGTCGAGATAGTGCAGGCCCTTGGCCGCGAGTTCGCGCCCGCGCCGGACATCGTCCTTCCAGAAGGCGTTGCCGCCGTCGATCAGCGTATCGCCGGGCTCGAGCATGCCGGCGAGCTCGGCGAGCGTGGCTTCGGTGATCTCGCCTGCCGGCAGCATGATCCAGATCGCCCGCGGCGCCTGGAGCTTGCCCACCATCTCCTTGAGGTCACCGACATTGACGGCGCCGTCCTTGGCCAGCGCCGCGCCCGGCTTCGGGTCGCGATCATAGACCACGCAATTGTGCCCGGCGCGGTGCAGCCGCCGGACGATATTGGCTCCCATCCGGCCGAGGCCGACCACTCCAAGCTGCATCGCAAACGCTCCTGCTGCCGGGACGAAGCCGGCTTTGGGGACGCTACATGCCCCGATGCCGGGCGGCGGGCAAGCGCGGCGCTCAGGCTTTCGGCTCCGCCCCAAGGGTCACCGCCGGGCTTTCGCCGGCCGCAGCGGCAGGCGATCACCAGCTTTTGAGCGTCGCCATCGGCAAGCGCACGCTTGCCTAATTCCCTCCGGCGCTTTCTTTGTCGAACAGGCGCGCCTCCGCGCCGGCAACGGCAGCAGGAGCGTCATGGCAGCGCAGGGCTTTTCTCCAGAGCTGGTTCAGGCCGTCGGACTTCTGGGCGCGGGCGTCATCGCCGTCCCGATCTTCCGGCGGCTCAAGCTCGGCTCGGTCCTCGGCTATTTTGCCGGCGGCGTCCTGATCGGTCCCTCCGGAATCGGCCTGTTCCCGCATCCGGAAAGCGTGCTCCATCTCGCCGAATTCGGCGTCGTGATGTTCCTCTTCATCATCGGGCTGGAGATGCAGCCGGCCCGTCTCTGGAACCTGCGCGGCGAGATCTTCGGCCTCGGCGTCGCGCAGGTCGGGCTCTGCGGCGCCCTTCTGACCGGCGTCGGCATTCTCGCCGGCCTCAGCCCCGCGGCTGCCTTCATCGCCGGTATGGGCTTCGTGCTCTCCTCCACCGCCGTCGTGATGCAGATGCTGAACGAGCGCGGCGAAGCCTCGACCCCGCATGGCCAGCAGGCGGTCTCGATCCTCCTGCTCGAGGACCTCGCCATCGTGCCGCTCCTCGCCCTCGTCGCCCTGCTGGCGCCGACGAAGGCGGCCGGGAGTGGCGGCCTCCTGCCGGTCCTGATCGGCGCCGGCTCGCTCGTCGGCCTCGTCGTGGCCGGCAAATACCTGCTCAACCCGATGTTCCGCCTGCTCGCCAATGCGCAGGCCCGCGAGGTCATGACCGGCGCGGCGCTGCTCGTCGTGCTCGGCTCGGCGCTCGCCATGCAACTCGGCGGCCTCTCGATGGCGATGGGCGCCTTCCTCGCCGGCGTGCTGCTCTCGGAATCGACCTTCCGCCATCAGCTCGAGGCCGATATCGAACCGTTCCGCGGCCTCCTGCTCGGCATGTTCTTCCTCGCCGTCGGCATGTCGCTCGATCTCAAGCTGATCGCGCAGGAATGGCGCATCGTCGCGCTCGGCGTCGCCTCCTTCATGCTGGTCAAGGCGGCCGGCATCTTCATCGTCGCCAAGCTGTTCCGCACTCGCACGCGCGATGCGATCACCCGCGTCGCGCTGTTCTCGCAGGGCGGCGAATTCGCCTTCGTGCTCTACGGCGCCGCCACCGCGGCCGGCATCTTCGATGCGAAGATCAACGCCATCACCAGCGCCGTGGTGATCCTCTCCATGGCGCTCACCCCCCTCGTCGTGCTCCTGATCGACCGCTTCATGCCGGCCGAACGGGAATCGCTCGACGGCGTCGAGCACGCCGAGGGGCTGGAGGGGCGCGTGCTCGTCGTCGGCTTCGGCCGCTTCGGGCAGGTGGCGAGCCAGGGCCTTCTCGCTCGTGGCTTCAGCGTCTCGCTGATCGAGACCGATGTCGAGATGATCCAGGCCGCCGCGAGCTTCGGCTTCAAGGTCTATTACGGCGACGGCACCCGCGCGGACATCCTGCACGCCTCGGGCGCCCATCATGCCGAGGCGATCCTGGTCTGCGTCGAGAACCGCGACACGGCGAACGCGATCGTGCGGGTCGCCCAGGCCGAGTTCCCGCACGCAAAGCTCTTCGTCCGCTCCTTCGACCGCGGCCATTCGATGGACCTGATCCGCGCCGGGGTGGAGTACCAGATCCGCGAGACCTTCGAATCCGCCATGGTCTTCGGCGGCGAGGTCCTGCGCGCGCTGGGCGTCCCGGAGGACGAGGTCGTCGAGATCGTCGAGGATGTCCGCCGCCGCGACGCCGAACGGCTCGACCTCCAGGTCGCGAGCGACATCCATGCCGGACAGGACCTGCTGCACAGCAACCAGCCGGTCCCCGCCCCGCTCACCAAGCCGAAGACGGTCGGCACGGTCATCGGCGATCTGCCGGGGGGCGTCGGCGTCGGAGCTTGAGGTCAGCTGCGGGAGGTATGCGCCGAAGCCGCACCTTCTTCGTGATGAAGGAGGTCATCGACCACGCGCAGCTGGAGTTTTGAAGGGGCGACTGACTCCTCGTCAGCGGGTCCGATCTCCGTCACGCTCGCCCTTTTGGCGAGCATCCACGTCTTGAACATCATCCTGCCCGAGGGAAGACGTGGATGGTCGGGACAAGCCCAACCATGACAGGTCAGGAGAGCGCCAGAATCGATTCCGTCTCAACGGCTTGGCCGCTAGACCTGAATCAACCGCTGAACCTGCGCCCCATCAAGCTCCGCCATCGGTCCGGCGAGCACGACCTCGCCGCGATCCATCACGAACATCGTGTCGGCGAGGTCGCGGGCGAAGTCGAAATACTGCTCGACCAGCACGATCGCCATGCCGCCCTTCTGACGGAGGTAGTCGATGGCACGGCCGATATCCTTGATGATCGAGGGCTGGATGCCCTCGGTCGGCTCGTCCAGCACCAGCAGCCTGGGTCGGGTGACCAGCGCCCGCGCAATCGCGAGCTGCTGCTGCTGGCCACCCGAGAGGTCTCCGCCGCGCCGGCCGAGCATCGACTTCAGCACGGGGAATAGGTCGAACAGTTCGTTCGGGATGTAGCGCTCCTTGCGGGGCAAGGGCGCAAAACCGGTTTCCAGATTCTCCTTCACCGTCAGGAGCGGGAAGACCTCGCGGCCCTGCGGCACGAAGGCGATGCCGGCGCGGGCCCTCGCCTCGCTGCGCAGGCTCGAGATATCCTGGCCGTCGAGGCGGACATGGCCGCCGGAGATCGGCTGCTGGCCGACGATGGCGCGCATCAGCGAGGTCTTGCCGACGCCGTTGCGGCCCATCACGCAGGTCACCTTGCCGATCTCGGCGGTGAGCGAGACGCGCCGAAGCGCCTGGGCGGCGCCGTAATGGAGATCGATGGCTTCGACGCTCAGCATGGGATCGTCTCCGTCATGGCTTTGAGGGAAACGCCACGGGTCATCCCGGGCGGAGCGAAGCGCAAACCCGGGATCCATTCCTGAACCTCTATCGGAAGCGCTCCGGAATGGATCCCGGATCGGCGCCGCTTCGCGGCTTGTCCGGGATGACTCCGGAGGGAGAATTGGATCAGAATCCCGATCATCATGCTCACCGCCCCAGATAGACTTCGACGACGCGCTCATTGGCGCTGACCTGATCGAGGGGCCCCTCGGCCAGCACCGAGCCCTCGTGCAGCACCGTCACCTTGACGCCGAGCTCGCGGATGAAGCCCATGTCGTGCTCGACCACGATCACGGAGTGGTCCCGCGCGATCTCCTTCAGCAGCTCCGCAGTCTGCGCCGTCTCGCCATCGGTCATGCCGGCGGCGGGTTCGTCGACGAGCAGGAGCTTGGGATCCTGCGCCAGCAGCATGCCGATCTCGAGCCACTGCTTCTGGCCGTGCGAGAGCGAGCCGGCGAGCCGGTCGCGCTTGTCGGCGAGCTTGATGATGCCGAGGATGTCGTCGATCCGCTTCTGCTGGGTGCTCGCCGTCTGCCAGAACAGCGTCTTCAGCACCGTGCGCTGCGATTTCAGCGCCAGCAGGATGTTGTCCTCGATCGTGTGGAAGTCGAACACGGTCGGCTTCTGGAACTTGCGGCCGATGCCGAGATTGGCGATCGCGGCCTCGTCGAGCCGGGTGAGATCGACCGAGCCGCCGAACATCACCGTGCCCTCGTCGGGCCGGGTCTTGCCGGTGATGATGTCCATCATCGTCGTCTTGCCGGCGCCGTTCGGGCCGATAATGGCGCGCATCTCGCCGGGCGCGATGGTGAGCGACAGGCCGCGTATGGCCTTGAAGCCGTCGAAGGAGACGCTGACGCCGTCGAGATAGAGCAGCGAGGAGGTGAGAGCGCCGGGCACGGGAGCGTTCATCGCATCTACTCCGCCGGCGCCGGCTCGGCCGCCGGCATCGCTTCGGGCTTGCGCCGCTTCTCCCACCAGCCCTGCGCGGTGCCGAGAATGCCCTTCGGCATGAACAGGGTGACGAGGACGAAGAGCGCGCCGAGCGCGAACAGCCAGTACGGCGCCATGAAGCCGGAGGTGAACATCGTCTTCGCCCAGTTGACCACGACGGCGCCGAGCGCCGCGCCGACCAGCGTGCCGCGCCCGCCGACCGCGACCCAGATCACGGTCTCGATCGAATTCGCCGGAGCGAACTCGCCGGGATTGATGATGCCGACCTGCGGCACATAGAGCGCGCCGGCGACACCGGCCATGCAGGCCGAGACGGTGAAGACGAAGAGCTTGAAGCGGTCGACCCGGTAGCCGAGGAAGCGCGTGCGGGATTCCGCATCGCGGATGGCGATCACCACCTTGCCGAGCTTCGACGAGACGATGCCGCGGGCGATCAGGAAGCCGGCGGCGAGCATCGTGCAGGTCATCGCAAAGAGCGCGGCGCGCGTCGTCTGCGCCTGCACGCTGAAGCCCAGGATGTCCTTGAAATCGGTCAGCCCGTTATTGCCGCCAAAACCCATGTCGTTGCGGAAGAAGGCGAGCAGCAGCGCATAGGTCAGCGCCTGGGTGATGATCGAGAGATAGACGCCGGTGACGCGGGAGCGGAAGGCGAACCAGCCGAAGACGAAGGCGAGCAGGCCGGGAACGGCCAGCACCATCAGCATGGCGAACGGAAAGGACGAGAAGCCCCACCAGTACCAGGGCAGCTCCTGCCAGTTCAGGAAGACCATGAAGTCGGGCAGGACCGGGTTGCCGTAGACGCCGCGCGAGCCGATCTGGCGCATGAGGTACATGCCCATCGCATAGCCGCCGAGCGCGAAGAAGGCGCCATGGCCGAGCGAGAGGATGCCGCAATAGCCCCAGACCAGGTCGAGCGAGAGCGCGAGCAGCGCGTAGCAGAGATACTTGCCCCAGAGCGACATGGTCGCGGTCGAGACATGGAAGGGCGAGCCGGCCGGGACCAGCAGGTTCGCCAGCGGCACCAGCAGGCCGATCGCGGCGACGAGCGCGAGGAAGACGTAGCCCCGCGTGTCCATGTTCGAGAGCAGGAAGCGGCTGATCATGCTTCCACCGCCCTGCCCTTCAGCGCGAACAGGCCGCGCGGGCGCTTCTGGATGAACAGGATGATGAAGACGAGCAGCGCGATCTTGCCGAGCACGGCGCCGGCATAGGGCTCGAGCAGCTTGTTGGCGACGCCGAGCGTCATGGCGCTGATCAGCGTGCCCCAGAGATTGCCGACCCCGCCGAAGACCACGACCATGAAACTGTCGATGATGTAGCTCTGCCCGAGATTGGGACTGACATTGTCGATCTGCGAGAGCGCGACGCCGGCAAGCCCGGCGACGCCCGAGCCGAGCCCGAAGGTCAGCGCGTCGATCCGCCCGGTGCGGATGCCCATCGCCGCAGCCATCCGCCGGTTCTGGGTGACGGCCCGCATCTGCAAGCCCATCGGCGTCAGCTTCAGGATGGCGAGCAAGGCGAGGAAGACCAGCGCGGCGAAGACGATGATCCAGAGCCGGTTCCAGGTGATGGCGAGGCCTCCTAACTCGAAGGCACCAGACATGAAGCTGGGCGCGCCGACCTCGCGATTGGTCGGACCGAAGGCGGTCCGCACCGTCTGCTGCAGGATCAGGCTGATGCCCCAGGTCGCCAGCAGCGTCTCCAGCGGCCTTCCATAGAGGAAGCGGATCACGCCGCGCTCGATCGCGATCCCGACAGCGCCGGCGACGATGAAGGCGGACGGCAGCGCGAAGGCCAGCGACCAGTCGAACAGGTAGGGAGCGTTGGTGCGGATCAGCTCCTGCACCACGAAAGTGGTGTAGGCGCCGAGCATCACCATTTCGCCATGCGCCATGTTGATCACGCCCATCACGCCGAAGGTGATGGCGAGGCCGATCGCCGCGAGCAGCAGCACCGAGCCGAGCGAGAGCCCGTACCAGAGGTTCTGCCCGGCCTGCCACAGAGCGAGCTTGCCCTCGATCTCGGAGATGGCGCGGGCCTGCACCTCCCTCAGCGCCGGCGAGGCATCGCCCGGCAGGGCGCGCAGCGTCGCCAGCGCATCCTGGTCGCCGCGCTCGCGCAGCACGTCGACGGCGGCGATCCTGTCGAAGGGCGGCGCATCGGTCTTGACGATCAGGATCGCAGCCTGGGCCTCCCGCAAGGCGCGGCGGGCCCGCTCATTCGTCTCCTTGGCTATCGCAGCTTCGAGCACCGGCAGCGCCGAGACGTCGCGCGCCCGGAAGACCGCCTCGGCGGCGGCGACGCGCTTGGCAGGGTCGGGATTGATCAGGCCGAGGCTGCCGAGCGCCGCCTGGATCGCCCGCCGGACATTGTTGTTCAGCCTGACGGCGCTGACACCGGCCGGCTCGGCGGAAAGCGCCTGCCCGGTGCGTGCGTCGAGGAGGCCGCCGTCCTTGGTTTTCACCACTACGGCACCGCCCCCGGCGAGCAAGCGCCCATCGGCCAGCGCCTCGATGATGACGCCCGCATTCGGATGGGCGCCTTGGACGAGGATATCGATGGCGCGCGCCGTATCCGAGAAGCTGTCGGCGTTGAAGCGCGCGAAGGCTTCTTCGGCAGTCTGTGCGACGGCGACGACCGGCGCGGCGAGAAGCGCCAGGACGACGGCCAGCATGCGCATGAGGCGGATAGGAAGAGACATTGTCGGAAAGTCTCGGGGTCGGGTCGTCCCGGGCGACCGCAGGGAGACCCGGGACCCATGCCTGAACCTCTTTCGGAAAGGCTCAGGCATGGGTCCCGGCTCTGCGCTTCGCTTCGGCCGGGACGACCGGGATGGCATTGTCAACTCGAAGCGTAGGCGGGAGTGGAGGTTTGCGAAGGGCGGCCGGGCTTTCCGACCGTGCCGCCCTTCCCCCCTCTTCAACTCAGGCGCCGCCGCCGCACTTGCCGGTCTTGACGTTGAAGTTGCCGCACTTCTTCTCGACCCAGTCGCCGACCAGGTCCTTGGACCCGTCGAGCTCCTTCGACCAGGCGTCGCC
Source organism: Allobosea rubneri (assembly GCF_032464875.1). Taxonomy (NCBI): domain Bacteria; kingdom Pseudomonadati; phylum Pseudomonadota; class Alphaproteobacteria; order Hyphomicrobiales; family Alloboseaceae; genus Allobosea; species Allobosea rubneri. Next base: position 34,933 of record NZ_JAWDID010000033.1, on the reverse strand, counting down.
GGCGACGAGGCCGGTCTTCGAGACCACATCGAACTGGCCGTCGGCCTTGATCTCGCCGATCAGCACCGGCTTGGTGATGTGGTGGTTCGGCAGCATCTTCGAGACACCGCCGGTCAGGTTCGGCGCCTCGATGCCCGGCAGCGCGTCGATCACCTTGTCCGGATCGGTGGACTTCGCCTTCTCGACCGCCTTCACCCACATGTTGAAGCCGATGACATGGGCTTCCATCGGGTCGTTGGTGACGGCCTTGTCGTTCTTCTTGAAGGCCTTCCACTGCTTGATGAAGGCCTCGTTCTCCGGCGTCTTGACCGACTGGAAGTAGTTCCAGGCGGCGAGATGGCCGACCAGCGGCTTGGTGTCGATGCCGGCGAGCTCCTCCTCACCGACCGAGAAGGCCACGACGGGGATGTCGGTCGCCTTGATGCCCTGGTTGCCGAGCTCCTTGTAGAAGGGAACGTTGGCATCGCCGTTGATGGTCGAGACCACGGCGGTCTTCTTGCCGGCAGAACCGAACTTCTTGATGTCGGAGACGATGGTCTGCCAGTCGGAATGACCGAACGGCGTGTAGTTGATCATGATGTCCTCCTTCTTCACGCCCTTGGCGAGAAGGTAGGCCTCCAGGATCTTGTTGGTGGTGCGCGGGTAGACATAGTCGGTACCGGCCAGCACCCAGCGCTCGACCTTTTCTTCCTTGGCGAGGTAGTCGACGGCCGGGATCGCCTGCTGGTTCGGGGCGGCGCCGGTGTAGAAGACGTTGCGCTCGCTCTCCTCGCCCTCGTACTGGACGGGGTAGAACAGGATCGAGTTCAGCTCCTTGAACACCGGCAGGACCGACTTGCGCGAGACCGAGGTCCAGCAGCCGAACACGGCCGCGACCTTGTCCTTGACGATCAGCTCGCGCGCCTTCTCGGCGAAGAGCGGCCAGTTCGAGGCCGGGTCGACCACGACGGCCTCGAGCTTCTTGCCGAGCACGCCGCCCTTCTTGTTCTGCTCCTCGATCAGCATGAGCATGACGTCCTTCAACGTCGTCTCGGAGATCGCCATCGTGCCGGAGAGCGAATGCAGGATGCCGACCTTGATGGTCTCCTGCTGCGCGGCTGCGGGAAGCACCGTGGAGAGAGCCGTGGCGCCAAGTAGCGCAGCACCCAATACAACGCGACGTGTGAGCTTCATCGAGATGTCCCCCGATCGATTCTGTTGACCGCGCCCCTGCCGGGCGCAGCGCAGCCTTGCTGGCTGGCGAAATCGGGATCGCAAGCGACGTGCCAACTACCGCCAACGCCTTCGCAAGCGCAGCAAAAGCCGTGAAAGCTGCGGCTCCGGCTGGATTTCAGGCAGGACGCTGCGAGTTTTTGCGCCGAACCCGCCAATACGGGCGAATCTGCACAGCCGGCAGGCAAATCGGGCGGGCAATATTTAGGCAGCGGCGGTGCGATGCAGCAAAAACGCCGAGAAATTCGGCAGTGGACAGCGAAACGGGCGCTGAATCTTTATCGTTTACGCACGCGCTGGAATCACCTTAGCCTCACCTTGTCGGTAACAACTGAAAGGAGGTGATCCAGTGTCTCATTGTCATCAACCGCTGTCGCGGGGACTGCATGGCCTGGACTCGTCCCATGAGGGGTTCGGTTCCGTTTGAGTTTTCGCGACGCTAGGCCCGGTTACCGGGGCTGCGGTTCGGCAATGGAAGGGCTGCCCGCGAGGGCGGCCCTTCTCTTTTGCGCGATCGGCCCTGCGCGGCCGCTTCTGGCGCGCCGCGGCAGGACATGCCAGAGAGAGGCGTGATCTTTGTGCAGCGCCATATCCAGATGAGGCCGCCGCTTGCCAGCGCCAGCCCCTGACCTTCCCCGCCAGGCCATCCTCGCCTTCATCGAGGAGGAGCGCGCCGCCGGCCGCGAGCCCGGTCGCCGCGACATCGCCAAGGCGTTCGGCCTCGATGCCGGCGGCAAGATCTGGCTGAAGCGCCTGCTGCGCGAGCTCGAGGACGAAGAGCATATCGACGCGGCCGAGGACGGCTCGCCCGTCCGCAAGCACAGCGCCCTGCCCGCGGTCCTGCTCTGCGAGATCAAGGCACGCGATCGCGAGGGCGATCTCATCGCCGCGCCGCTCGAATGGAACGAGGCCGACCAGGGCGAGGCGCCGAAGGTCCTGATCGAGAGCGGCCGCCCCTCGCGCTCGCGCCGCACCGGACCGGCTGTCGCCGCGCCCGGCATCGGCGATCAGGTCCTGCTCAAGCTCACGCGCCTGCGCGGCGTCACCGGCATCTCCTGGTCCGGCCGCGTCCTGAAGATCATGGGCAAGGGCAAGGCGCAGGTGCTCGGCATCTTCCGCGCCCTGCCCGACGGTTCCGGCCGGCTCATACCCGTCGACAAGAAGGCGCAGGGCCGCGAGGCGCTGATCCCGAAGGGCCAGACCGGCGGCGCCCAGGATGGCGATCTGGTCTCGGTCGCGCTCCGGCGCGAGAGCCGCTTCGGCCCGCCTGAGGCGCAGGTGCGCGAGCGGCTCGGCTCGCTGAAGTCGGAGCGCGCGGTCTCGCTGATCGCGATTCACGCCCACGGCATCCCGAACGAATTCTCGCCCGCGGCGCTGGCCGAGGCGGAGGCCGCACCGAAGGCGACGCTGGCCGGCCGCGAGGACTGGCGCGACCTGCCGCTGATCACCATCGACCCCGCCGACGCCAAGGACCATGACGACGCGGTCCATGCCGCGCCGGACGAGGACCCGGACAATCCCGGCGGCCATGTCGTCACCGTCGCCATCGCCGATGTCGCCTCCTACGTCCGGCCGGGCACGGCGCTCGACCGCGAGGCGCTGGAGCGCGGCAACTCGGTCTATTTCCCGGACCGCGTCGTGCCGATGCTGCCGGAGCGGATTTCGAACGACCTCTGCTCGCTACGCGGCGGCGAGGACCGGCCGGCGCTCGCCGTCCGCCTCGTGCTCAAGGCCGACGGCTCCAAGAAGGGCCACAGCTTCCACCGCATCCTGATGCGCTCGGCCGCAAAGCTCTCCTATCAGCAGGCGCAGGCCGCGATCGACGGCAAGCCGGACGAGGCGACGGCCCTGATCCGCGAGAGCATCCTGATGCCGCTCTGGGCCGCTTATGGTGTCGCGGCCCGCGCCCGCGATGCGCGCCAGCCGCTCGACCTAGACTTGCCCGAGCGCAAGCTGATCCTGAAGGCGGACGGCTCGGTCGACCGCGTCATCGTCCCCGACCGGCTGGCGACGCACAAGCTGATCGAGGAATTCATGATCCTCGCCAACGTCGCCGCGGCGGAGACGCTGGAGAAGGCCGGCAGCCTGCTGATCTACCGCTGCCATGACGAGCCTTCGCTCGAGAAGATGCGCGTGCTCGGCGAGGTCCTGGCCTCGATCGGCATCAAGCTCCCCAAGGACGCCGCGCTGCGGCCGGTGCTGTTCAACCGCATCCTCAAGATGATCAAGGGCTCCGAGAACGAGCTCTTCATCAACGAGGTCGTGCTGCGGACCCAGGCCCAGGCCGAATATGTCGCCGAGAACTACGGGCATTTCGGCCTCAACCTGCGCCGCTACGCGCATTTCACCTCGCCGATCCGGCGCTATGCCGACCTCGTCGTCCATCGTGCCCTGATCGCGACGATGAAGCGCGGCGATGATGGACTGCCCAGCTCGACGACGCTGGCCGAACTGCGCGAGGTCGCGACCCGGATCTCGGCCGCCGAGCGCCGCGCCATGGCGGCCGAGCGAGAGACCACCGACCGGCTGATCGCGCATTTCCTCGCCGACCAGATCGGCGCGAGCTTCGACGGCCGGATCGCCGGGCTCAACCGCGCCGGGCTCTTCGTCAAGCTCGACGGCACCGGCGCCGACGGCTTCGTTCCCGCCTCGACGCTGGGCGCCGACTATTACCGCTATGACGAGGCGGCCCATGCGCTGATCGGCGAACGCAGCGGCGAGAGCTGGCGCCTCGGCGACCGCGTGCATGTCCGCCTGGTCGAGGCCGCCCCCGTCGCCGGCGCCCTGCGCTTGGAGCTCCTGAGCGAGGGGCGGACTGTGACATCGAACCGCTCTTTCAAAAAAGCCACGCGTCCCCTAGCTGCAAAGCGCAGTATGGCCCGGCCAGGGCGTGCCAAGCCCGGCCGGAAGCGCTGAGGCCGACGCCTCGAAGATGAAGAGTGCCATGTCCGTTCAGTATCACGACCTCTCGGCTCCGGCCGCCGAGCGCGATTGGCGCCAGGCGATCAGGCGCGGCATGCGGGGGCGCTGCCCGCATTGCGGCGAGGGCCGACTGTTCCGCGCCTTCCTGAAGCCGGTCGACGCCTGCGAGGCCTGCGGCGAGGCGCTGTACCATCAGCGCGCCGACGATCTGCCGCCCTATATCGTCATCACCATCGTCGGGCATATCGTCGTCGGCGGGCTGGTGCTGGTCGAGAAATTCGGCGACTGGTCGATGGGCATGCACATGCTGGTGTGGCCGCTGCTGACGGTGGTGCTATGCCTTGCACTGATGCAGCCGACGAAGGGCGCGGTCATCGGGCTGCAATGGGCGTTGCGCATGCACGGCTTCGGCGGTTCCGCGCCGCAGGTCGAGGTTCAACCCGCAGCAAGCAGGACGGGCGGCCAGTGAACGATCATACCGTAACCCTCACCCAGGCCGAACGCGTCCGCACCGCGACCAATCTGCGGCCGGTCGATGCCGCGACCATGCTGATCCTCGATCATTCCGGCCGGCAGCCGCGCGTGCTGATGGGCAAGCGCCATCCGAGCCACAAATTCATGCCCGGGAAATACGTCTTCCCCGGCGGGCGGATCGATCCGGAGGATCGCCGCATGACCGCGGCGGGCGCCCTTCCCGGTCCCTGCGAGCAGCGCCTGGCGGCGCGCTGCGTGCGCCCGAGCGCCCAGCGCGGGCGGGCGCTGGCGCTGGCCGCGATCCGCGAGACCTTCGAGGAAACCGGGCTGCTCTTCGGCAGCGCCGAATACGGCGCGCCGGAAAACCCGCCGCCCGGTGTCTGGTCGGAATTCGCCGCGAAAGGCATCTTCCCCGATCTCGGCGCCGTCACCTTCGTCGCCCGGGCGATCACCCCGCCGCGCCGGCCGAAGCGCTTCGACACCCGCTTCTTCACCGTCGATGCCAGCGCCGTCGCCGATAAGGTCGAAGGCATCATCGGGCCCGATTCGGAGCTCGTCGACCTGGTCTCCGTCACCTTCGACGAAGCCCGCGAGCTCGACCTGCCGACCATCACCAAGGTGATCATCGCCGAGGTCGAGGAGCGGCTGAAAAACGGATTCGCCCCGCATCTGCCGGTGCCGTTCTATTGGGAGAAGCGCGGCAGCTTCGTGCGCGAGCTGATCTGAGCGGTTTGGCCGGCGAAAGCCGGCCATTTTGCGGGCGGCCGAGACCGCCGCCCGATATTCCTTGACTTGCAGGCTCCGATACGGCATTCCGGCGCCATCGGATTGCCGGGCTCGCCCCGGCCGTTTTCTTTTTCATGCGCGGGTCGAGCACGGCCCCACCAGTTCGAGGGCTCCGCCATGGCCAAGGCCGTGACCATCAAGATCAAGCTCGTCTCGACGGCTGACACCGGGTTTTTCTACGTGACCAAGAAGAACTCGCGCACGATGACCGAGAAGATGTCGAAGAAGAAGTATGACCCCGTCGCGCGCAAGCACGTCGAGTTCAAGGAAGCCAAGATCAAGTAAGGCACCCAGCCTTACACTCTTGCCGCTTTTGCGAGAACCGCCCGCTTCGGGCGGTTTTTTGCGTTTATGGCACACATTCGAGCGAAATGGCGCCTGCGCGCCGCAAGCAGCTCGGGTCCTCTGGCGCGCTCGCAACATCGTTCCTAAGTTGCGGAGCGTCCATCGCCCTGCTCTCTCGCCCGGAGCCCCGCCTTGAACCGCCCATCGCCCGCCGAACCGCGCCAGCCAGCCATCGGGCCACTGCGCCGCTTCCTGCGCCTCATCGTCGAGGTCGACGAATCGCGCCTCTGGCTGCACCGCGTCAGGGCGGCGCTGATCTTGCTCGGGTTGCTGGCAGCGTTCGGGCTGCTCGGCTACTGGCTGCCGGCGCTGCTGGAGCGCGCCTTCCGCTGAACGCGGGCCCCGCTCCTCGCTTCGGAAAAACAGTGGCCGGCCGATAGCGGATCTGATGAGGCCAGATATCCCGCTACCGACCGGCCGAGCCCACCGGTTTCCCAGGAGATGCGGCGGAACCTGAGTTCCCGAGGGGCGTTCCGGGCAACCGCTTGTCGCTGTCGCCTGTTGAAAACGACCCTACGCGGAAGCCCCCGCGAATCAATCGTTTAGGGTTGATTCACCATTCTTCATCATCCTTTAACCTTACCGGATAACCCTCGGCATTTACTGTAAAAACTATGGTAAATGCAAAATATTCAATTTTTACATAAACTTGCCTGATCTACCCCACGAAAACCTTGCGCAGCACCTGCGGAAGGACCGTACGGGCGACGATCAGCGATCAGCTCATCTTCGCGAGTCCTTCTGGCAACGGAGCGCTGGCCAGGTCCTCACGGCCGCGTGCATGTCGACGCCGGCGCTCCATCCGCGCACGCGCATGTTGGTCGAGGAGCGGCCGTCAGAGTCGGCCCCGGGCTTCGCGTGACCGCCAGCCTCAGGCGGCGTTAGCAACGATGACGCGATTGCGGCCACCCGCCTTGGCGAGATAAACCGCCTCGTCGGCCCGCTTCATCATCTCCGCCGGGCCGACATCCCCCGCCCGCCGGCTGGCGACGCCGATCGACACCGTCACGGCGATGCTGCGGGCGCCGTCCTGGATCTGGAACAGCTCGCCCTCGACCCGCTCGCGGATCCGCTCAGCCACGGCCCGCGCGGCCTCGAGCGCCGTATCGGGAAGGACGACGACGATCTCCTCCCCGCCCATCCGGGCGACGAGGTCGATCCCGCGCGTGCAGGCGCGGACACGGTCGGAGAACTCGCGCAACACCTCGTCGCCGGCATCGTGCCCCCAGCTGTCATTGACCGCCTTGAAGTGGTCGACATCGAGGATGAGCAGCGACAGGGACCGGGCCCGAAGCGCGGATTCGTCGAAGAGTACCGCCAGGCGGCCATCGAGATAGCGGCGATTGTACAGCCCGGTGAGCTGGTCCATCACCGCCATTTCCATCGAGGACTGCACGCTGTCGCGCAGCCGCTCGGCGAAGCGCTTGCGCCGGACCAGAGTCCGGGCGCGCGCCAGCAATTCGTTGCGGTCGATCGGCCGGACGAGGAAGTCATGGGCGCCGATCTCGAGGCCGCGCAGCACGCGGCGGCGATCGTCGGCCTCGCCCAGCATCAGCACCGAGAGATTGCGCGTGCTCTCCAGCGAGCGCAGCTGGCTGCACAGGCGCAAGCCATCATAGGATTGCAGGTCGAGGCTGACGAGCACGATCTCGAAATCGCCCTCGGCGGCGCGCGCAAGCGCGGTCTGGGCGTCGGGCTCGACCTCGATCGAGTGGAAGGTGGACAGCGCCTGCGTCAGGCGCTCGGCGATCAGCGGCCGGTCCTCGATGAGGAGAATGCGGCCGTTGAGCCCGGTTTCGGCGGCGGCGGCGGCCAGCGGATCGGCAATGCCGAGCCGGCGCGAGGCCAGCGCCCGCTGCCGCAGCTCGTCGGTCACCGCCTTCAGCCGTACCAGGCTGCGCACCCGCGCGAACAGCGCGGTATCGTCGAGCGGCTTGGTCAGGAAATCGTCGGCGCCCGCATCGAGCCCCTTGAGGCGGTCGCTCGGCTGGTCGAGCGCTGTCACCATCACCACCGGGATATGCGCCGTGGTCGGCCCGGTCTTCAGGCGCCGGCAGACCTCGAAGCCGTTCATCACCGGCATCATCACGTCGAGCAGCACGATGTCGGCTTCGCCGCGTTCGCAGATCGCCAGCGCGTCGATGCCGTTCGTCGCCGTCACCACGTCGAAATACTCGGCCGAGAGCTTGGCCTCGAGCAGCTTCACATTGGTGGCGACGTCATCGACGACCAGGACGCGGGCTGACATGGCGCAGGCTTCGTCCCTTCAGGCCGCGCCGAGATAGGCGCGCACGGTCTCCAGGAATTTGCCCACCGAGATCGGCTTGGAGATGTAGGCCTCGCAGCCGCCATCGCGGATCCGCTCCTCATCGCCCTTCATCGCGAAGGCCGTGACGGCGATCACCGGGATGCTCTTCAGGGCATCGTCCTCCTTGATCCATTTCGTCACCTCCAGCCCGGAGACTTCCGGCAGCTGGATGTCCATCAGGATCAGGTCGGGACGATGCGTGCGGGCGAGCTCGATCGCCTCGATGCCGTCGGCGGTCTTGAGCGTCGCATAGCCATGCGCCTCCAACAGGTCGTTGAAGAGCTTCATGTTGAGCTCATTGTCCTCGACGATCAGTACCGTCTTTGTCATTCCGCCCCCAGTCCGCCGCATCATGGGTATCCGATATCCCGGACTTCCCAAGCCGGCAGCCCCGTTCGATGATGAAGTTAGCACGCGAGCCGTTGACGAAACGCAAACCCGATCGCAGACACACCGAGCAAATCGCCATGCCCCGTCCCATCGACCTGCAGGAAGCCGAGACGCTGGCGCTGCGCGCCCTCGCCTTCCTGGCCTCCGAACCCGAGCGCCTGGAGCCTTTCCTGGCGGCCACTGGCCTTGGACCGGCGACCTTGCGCTCGGCCGCACAGGAGCCGGGCTTCCTCCTCGGCGTTATCGACCACCTCTGCGCCAGCGATTCGCTGCTGCTCGAGTTTGCAGCAAATCTGGGCCTTAATCCGGAGATCGTCGGCCAGGCCCGCGAAATTCTCGCCGGTCCGCCCGAAGTCTTCGAGCCGTGAGCGGCACGCCCGCCTTGGTCGGCACGCAACGGGCGCTCTGCCGCGACTGCCTGCGCGACCATGGCGAGGCGCCGCCTGCCCCAGCCCTGCGCCGCTGCCCGGCCTGCGGTTCGCCGCGACTGCTCCGCCATGCCGAGCGCGACGAGCTCCACCTCGCCCATATCGACTGCGACGCCTTCTACGCCGCGATCGAGAAGCGCGACGATCCGTCCCTGCTCGACAAGGCGGTGATCGTCGGCGGCGGCAAGCGCGGCGTCGTCTCGACCTGCTGCTACATCGCCCGCATGTCCGGCGTGCGCTCGGCCATGCCGATGTTCAAGGCGCTCAAGGCCTGCCCGGAAGCCGTGGTCATCAAGCCGGACATGGCGAAGTACGTCGCGGTCGGCCGGCAGGTCCGCCGGCTGATGCAGGAATTGACGCCGCTGGTCGAGCCGCTCTCGATCGACGAGGCCTTCCTCGATCTCGGCGGCACCGAGCGCCTGCACCATGCCAGCCCCGCGCTCACCCTCGCCCGCTTCCAGCGCCGGATCGAGGACGAGATCGGCATCACCGTCTCGGTCGGCCTGTCCTATGCCAAGTTCTAAGGCACAATAGGGCCTGGAATTGACAACCATTTTTAGTAAGCCGCTACGTTAGCTTCGATAATTGCCTATTGACACGACTTCACGCAGGCTAGGTACCCATGCGATCAGGAACGTCGAGAGAGACGAAGCGGCTCAGAATCAAAGAGGTGAGATTCGGTGACGGGGAAAGATGCCCGATGCTCTTGAACGAGGCGGGCATTCCGATCTTCGATCCGACCGTCTGGTCTGTCGCTCGATACAGAGCGAGCAGCTCAGCTACCATGGAGCAGGCTCTGCGGAGCGCGATGCTCGTGCACCTCTTCTGCCGACGGCATCGAATCGATCTGAACGAGCGGTTCAAAGCGGGAAGCTTTTTCAGCACCGATGAGCTTGAAGCGTTCGCCGTGGACGCATCAAAGCCGTTCGCCGAGCTGCACAAGCCGCTGCCTCGGGCGTCACGTCGACGGCAATCTCGACGGCTCAGTTCGATGGCGATCCAGATGCCGATCCGAACCTTGCCACCCCAGAAGGCTGTGAAGGTCGTAGGCGATCCGACGGTTCGAGTTCGCCTGCATTATGCGACGCGGTATCTGAACTGGCTGGGCGAGCGCGAAAAGTCCCGGAAGGTCTTCGGTGCCGCGACAAGCACCGATACACTCGTCAGGACCCATGAATATGAACTGAGGCTGCTCAAGATGATCGAGCAGATCGAGGAGCGTAGCCCTTCCGGACCCGGCAATGCTCGAATGAGCCTCGAACCCGCACAGGTCGCCCGCTTGCTGGAGGTCACCGATCCCGACAGCGCGATGAACCCGTGGCTCGATCCGTTCGTGCGCGTGCGGAACTCGCTGATCGTGCGTTGGCTTCTCGGTACGGGGATGCGTCGAGGCGAACTGCTGGGCCTGCACGTTCGGGATTTCGATCGCGGTAAAGCCTACTGTGACATCAAACGCCGTCACGATGATAAGCGGGACGAGCGCCGGAGACAGCCGAACGCGAAAACCGTTGAACGCTTTGCGCCACTCGACGAGTTGCTGGTTCGCCTTGGCGAGGACTACCTCAAGGCCCGCCAGGGCATCGAAACGGCTCGCAAGCATGGATTTCTCATCGTTGCGGACGATGGCGCTCCGCTTTCGGTCAGCTCCATCTCGGAAATCTTCGCGTCGCTCCGGCAACGGTTCCCGGAACTCGGTCCTGTTACCGCCCACGTCCTGCGGCACCAATGGAACGAGGATTTTTCCGCTTATGCCGACAGCATCGGGATGGATCCCGAAGAGGAGGCCCGGGAACGGTCATGGCTCATGGGGTGGAGCGCGACTTCAACGATGCCGGCCTGGTACCTCAAGCGGCGGACGAAGAAGCAAGCTGACGAACACAGCAAGGCGATGCAGCGTCGCCTCATGTCCCATGCCAATGAGATTCGCGTCAGGATCCGCGCATTGCAGGACGAACCCAAACATTAGGAGGTTCGGCTGGTGAGGCGTGTGATCCCGGCGCGCCCGTGCGCTATCGCCGGTCGGCGACGGCTTCACATGGCGGCCTTCCGCGACCCGCATGCAGGTGGTGGTCCGCTCAGCCCACTCCCCGATGTCCTGAGCGTGCGCTTTCCTCCTCGGTTCTCGTCATCAGCATCGATGATAGTTCGTCGACCTAGTGGTTCGGCATGAAACGGCGATGATCGTCCCCCGGCAAGGACGAGCTGCATTGCACATTCATGAGCCGATCGTCGGCATATTGGCCGTTCTCGGTTGAGGGTCGTCCAACGGTGGAGTACATTTCGCGAACGAGGAGGCGCGCGGTGCTCTCCCGATATCAGCCTGGTTCAGGATGATGCTCCCCGAAGCCTGCGAAGATCATGGCGTCCCGGGCACGCGAGACGGTGCGCGACAGCGCAAGGTCATCCACATCGACATGGATGCCTTCTATGCAAGCGTCGAGCAAAGGGATCATCCGGAGCTTCGCGGCAGGCCGATTGCCGTCGGTGGATCGCGAGAGCGTGGCGTGGTCGCGGCGGCCAGCTACGAATCCCGTCGGTTCGGCGTTCACTCGGCGATGCCCTCCGTCACGGCGAAGCGCCTGTGCCCGGAGCTGATCTTCGTCAAACCCAGGTTCGACGTCTACCGCGAGGTCTCGCTCCAGATTCGCGAGATCTTCCTGGATTACACTCCTCTAATGGAGCCGCTTTCTCTGGACGAGGCCTATCTCGACGTCACCGAGAATCTCAAGGGTATCGAGTACGCGTCACGGATCGCGAAGGAAATCAGAAAGCGGATCTGGGAGGAGACACATCTGACGGCATCCGGCGGCATCGGGCCCAACAAATTCCTGAGCAAGATGGCCTCCGACATCAACAAGCCGAACGGCCAATATGTCATCACCCCCGAGATGGCGCAGGATTTCGTCGCGGGCCTCAGGGTCGGGAAATTCCATGGCATCGGCGACAAGACCGAACGGAGGATGAACCGCCTCGGCATCTTCACAGGCCTCGATCTCAGATCCAAACCCGCCGACTTCCTGCAACAGCACTTCGGCAAGGCGGGACAGCATTATTACTGGATTGCCCGCGGTGTCGATGAGCGCCCCGTACAGCCCGACCGGATCAGGAAGTCGATCGGGGCGGAGAATACGTTCGCGAGCGATCTCACCGATATGGATGAACTGAGAGCCTGCCTCGACCCGATCATCGAGAAGGTCTGGAGTCACTGCGAACGCACGGGCGTGCGCGGCAGATCCGTAACGTTGAAGGTGAAATATGCGGACTTCCAGCAGATCACGCGAAGCCAGTCCACGCCACGCGAGGTCGGGAGCCGGGAGGACCTCGGAGCCATGACAAAAGCTCTCCTCGAAGGAACGTTTCCGCTGCCGAAGGCCGTTCGACTGCTGGGCGTGACACTGTCGAACCTCCAAAACGATCGCGATGATCCGCCGCTATCGAGCGAACGCCAGCTCTCACTGGGATTGTAAAAGCTGGAGGGTCGATCTCCCGCCGATCCTAGAGACGACGACGCACTACCCACCGCCCGCGTTTCGCAACGGCCGGATGAAGCCGACGTCTATTGGGAACAGGGGGCCCGTCTCCGTCGAAAGCTGCGGCGCCAACCATTTCCCTTCGGCCACGACATAGACCTCGCGCAACACCATCAGTCGAACGGGTCGGGGCGGCGCGGCGCCTCAGCGATTTCCCGCTCGATTGATCGGCGACAGCGGTCGATCCAAAAAATCCTCATCCAGGCCGCGTGTGCTGGCATTGAACGCCCACCGCGCGAATTTCTCCAGAAGCAGACTACGCACCGCCTCAAGCTCGGCAACCCGCCTCTCCAGTTTCAGTATCTTCCGCGAGGATGCACTAAGATGCTTCCCGTCGCCCGGCGTCGGATTGTCATTGTACGCCGAATACGCTGCCTTGATCTCGACATATCGGTTCAGGGCTTGCCGGGTATATCCCGCCTTCGTCTCCCGCTCGACCGCCTCGCAAAGTGCATCCCAGGTCAAACGCCCCTCCCAAGCGCGGATCATCGCGGTGATGCGCTCCACGCGCTCCGCCGTCATCGGTGGAGCGCGTCGACGCTTGATTGGCGAAGCGCGTCGACGTTTGCCGGTGCGCTTGCGAGGCGGAACCTTACTGCTCACTGGCGGGCCCGGAGATCGTGCCCCGGATATCCGATTTCAGATGCAGGAGCGCTCCGGTCGCTGCCTGGTGATCGTACATGGCTTGCTCGACCAGGGAGTATTGTCCCGACTTGGCTAATCGGATGACCGAGCCGTCCGGCGTGCCAGGATCGTCGAGGATCGCAGCGAGTTGCCCGAGCCTGTCGATGGTTGCCCTGTGGGCGTCGACCCAATCCTGCGCTCCCTCGTATTCCTTCGAAAGCGCTTCTTCGGCGTCCTGCAAGCTCTTGCGCGCGCGCTCCAGGGCAAAAGCCACCCTTTCGCGATGGCGAGGATCGGCCCCTTTCACGCAGACCTGCTTGGTGCAATGGAGGCACTCCATAAAATGCAGGCAGGGAGAAGCGGCAAAGTCGTGCTCGCAGAAGCCAAGCTCTGTCGCGTGACCGTGGATCGAGCGACCGGTGACCTCCGCTGGCGAAACGGGCTTGTTGATGGAAGCCCTCTTGCCGGTGATGGCCGCCAACTCGTTGTCCCGTTGCCGCTTTCGTTCCAACCTTTCCTCTTGGGTACGATGGTCGTAGGCGGCATTCTGACGAATGTCCCGGCGCCCGCTCCATGCAGCGATTTCAACCTCCGAGAGGCCTCCTCGCTGTGCGATCGTGTTAAGATAGTGCCGCAACTGATGGGACTGGAAGACTATGGGTTGATCAGCGCTCGACAATCCGAGTCGCGCGAGAATTCCGTCTTCAACGTTGTAGAATCCATATTGGATGTTATAATAATTAACGGCTGAAATCATGCATTTCCATCGAAAATCTCGACGACGAGCAAATTCATTACGCCGGACTACCATCATTGAATTACTATATCGAAGCCCCGTTTTCTTATCAAGAATCGGGAATCCAGAAGGCAGATGAGCCATAATAGCTCTTTCTACGTCAATAAAAGAATAAATATACTCAACGCCACCTCTCGCGCGCTGAATTGATCCAATCCTTTCAACCTTATTTATCTTGGCCCAATCTGAACCATACCTACACCCTACTATGTTAGATATGTCATCTGTTGTTAAATCAGCGCCCCGCAAATGAGCGTATTCGCTTTGCAAATAAACGCTCCCTGGATTTTCCTCGTACCATAACGAAATTGCGCGCGCCTCGTCAGTATGCTTTTTGAGCCGAGCAACCGCTTCAACGGCGACATCGGCCATCACTGCGGGGATCGCCTTCGCGAAATCAGGGTGACCTTTCGATCCCGCCCATCGAAGCAAGCAGCCATCGTCATTTTCCGTAAGAGGTTCGATCACGCAATCTGATCGCAGCGTGAGAATCTCGTTGATACGACTTGGCGCGCACGACAGCAGGGCCACAACCGATGTAGCGATCACATCTCGTGGTTCCCTGGCTAAGCGAAATGCCTCTGGAAGAGCGCGCAGCGCGTCAACCGAAGGCAATAGCGCCTCGCGCCGCTCTGCCGCGATCTTACTGGTCCGAGATGTCCTATCCAGCCACTCTAGCCGATGCCGCCAGTCGATGGGCGCGTAGAGAGCAAGTTGTTTTTCTCGGAGGAATCTCGAAAAGCGCGCCAGGCAAACTCCAATCTCTGCCGCAAAGTTTCCGGGATTTCTCTGATTGGCCAGCATCACAGCGCGGTCGAGAATATGTGTGTCCAGCGAACAGAGATTCGGCTCGACCGCCATGTCCTTGAAGGCGTCCAGCAGAGCGCGAAACGCAATTACATCGTGCTGCGGCGGTGTACTCTTGGCCTTCAACCCCGCGTTATACCGCACGTATGCCTTCACCTGCATTGCAAATGGTTCTGGCATGGGCGCCCCAAGCTCGCCCGCCCTAGGTCGATGCTCGACGAAGTTCAGATTAAGGCGATGGTGGTGGCCTCGCCGCTCATAATGGCTCGAGACATCCCATATTGCGGCGTCATAATCGAGATCGATCCCGAACACCGTGAGTTTCTCGCGGCAAAGGCGGACGAACGCCGCCATGTTCGTTGCGGCGTCTAAGTTCGCCTTTGGCACGAAGGTTATGATCTCAGCCATGGCATTCGCCTCCCAACACAGAGGCAGCAGCAGCGCACTGGCGAACTACTTCAGCGCACGCAAGAATCGTTTCGTCCAAAACGGCTGCGACGATCAACGAACCATCGGCAGCCATTCTGCCTCGCCGCAGCAAGAGGTGATCCAGCATTGCCTCGTGCGGACCGTCGAGCCACGGATGAAATAGCCTGCAAGTGTAGCAAGCCGTTGGCTTGCCAAGACCACAGAAGCCATGCTTACCGCACCCACCAATTTCCGCGGAACGGGCATCCTCGCCAAAGGAGCCGAAAACGCGCCGCTCAATTCCGTGCGCCCCGTCATCATTTCGTAACGCAAGAACTCCGGAGAACCGCTGCGCCATCGGCGCCAGGAGCATCGCAACTTTCCGATCCAACTGACGGATCAAATCTGAACGCATCTCTACGTACAGCATCGCCGCCTTCAGCGTGGAATGGTCGAGAATGGCGGCTATCTCAGCGACTGATCGCCCGTCCTGCGCTGCTCGCGTGCCCGCAGTCCGTCGGGCTCGCGACGCTGTAACGTTGATGGAGCACCCGGTTCGCTCCGACTTGACATCCAACGACTCCATTACGTCCTTGATGCGCGCCGCGATCGAGGCAGCAGACGGTCTTGCAGGTACTTCATCGCTCTCGAAATGAATCGATCTTGGATGTCGGGCTGGAAATAAGGGCGCCTGGTCGGGATCGAGCATCCCCGAGTTGCGTGCTCGTTCGCGGACCAACGAAGCTTGGGCTTCGATCACCATACCGATCTCCTCAACCAGCGGTCTCTCGGTGAACTGAGTTCGGTAGCCCCCACCTCGCTGCTTCGCCCTCGGCACGGAAAGAATGTAATCCTTCCCGGAAGCGCCAAGCCTAATCTTCAGATCTTTCACCAAGAGACTAGCGATTTGAATAGGACGTGGGGTGATCGCCATGCTCAGCAGGCAAAGCGCGTACTTTTCGATGCTCACTTCTGCGCTTGAGAAAGCGGCATGGAGAGCTCGATTCAATCCATCAAATTCCAGGTTGGAGTAGGCGCCGTGTATTGGGCACCGGAGACGCACAGCCCTCCCCTTCGGTAGGCTGTGCCTTGGCATCTCCGCCGCTGTGACGAACGCCTGCTGACTTACTCCTGGCAAGCCGAGTCTCGCCCATGCTCGAACGACATCATTCGCGCCAGTTGAGCGATAGAGTTGATTGGGCGCGAGTGCTGCCTGGTAGTTTATGAGGTGGATCGATGACACCTCGACGGCCTGGTCATCGTAGCTGGAGATATGGCGAAGCAGACGCTGTCCAAATTCATAATAAAGCTTCACGGAAGATGTGTTCTCACCACGAAGCTTTGTCAAAACAAAACGCTTGAAACAGGTTTTCAGTGCTTTCGTAACGTTCAGTTCCCCGAAGTGGAAAATGCTACTCTTGGTATCGGTTACAATGCGCCAGTCATCCTTCCTCGGTTGGAAGAGGTATCCGTCGCGAGTTTGCGCGCTCTCCGGAAGATCATAACTCGCATGGCGACCTAGCTCGTGAGGGGTCGGATCAGACACGCGGCGACCTCGGCGTAGCGATATCTTCGGCATTTGGTCGGGCATCACATCCGACCCCGGTGCAGTCGGTATTCATACGGGGGGCACCGGGGCACACGGTTACGCCCGAGGCGCGGCGACTCGAACCGACGGCTCTCACTTCCGCCCCCGCTCGTTCGCAAGATGGAGCAGTTCGTCGCGCCTGAGCTCCAGCAGGTGCGCATCGTCCACCCACACGAATGGCGGACACGAATGGCACGCCCCGGGAGGCTCGCGGGTTGATGCCTCCTCGCCGGGATCCACCTCAGGCCGAGGCATCGCGCAGGTTCCCGCTCCCTCCCTCCCCATCACACCGCTCCGTCACAAAAAAGGTTACATCACCAAAGATGGCGATCAGCGGTGACCCAATGCACGCTTAATGTCAACATTCGGCCGACCAGACGACGCTCTATACTCATGACCCGATGAATCCTTAAATTATATCTTCCTCCCCGCACCCTCGACTAGCTGCAATAATTCTTATGCATAGTTGCCTTAGATCGCGCACAACGTCGAATGAATCCTTCTAGTAAGGGATTCAATCCTTCTTCCTCGTGGCGATTGCCCACGCTGACCGTCCGGCCGGATCCCGCTTGCGAATCCTTGATCGGCGGACCGACCGACGTCGATGGGTCGGCCGACATCCTTCTCGAGGCGCCATAAAATGGCACCCCCGCCATGCATTGGCCGCAGGACCCCGGCGTGCATCTTGACATGCTGCGAGAAGATGTTCCTATTTTGTTCTTTTGATAGGGACACTTCCAATGCAGATCTCGCCCGCCGTTGTTGGACCGCCGCTGTTCCTGCCGGTCTACCGGAAGGCGGTGCGAGCGGGCTTCCCTTCGCCCGCCGATGACTACCTCGACGTGCCGATCGACCTGTCCCGGGAACTGATCCGGAACGCGCCGGCCACCTTCATCATGACGGTCGCGGGCGACAGCGCCATCGACGTCGGGATCTTCGACGGCTCGTTGATCACGGTCGATCGCAGCTTGAAGCCGCGCGACGGCGACGCCGTGGTGGTCGACGTCAATGGCGAGCGGTCGGTCAAGATATTCAGGTCCACCGGGAGCCGATCAAGTCTCGCGTTCGGCAACCGGCGCTATCCCGACTATGACCCCGGCCCGGATGCCGATATCGAGATCTTCGGCGTCGTGACCAACACGGTGCGGCGCTTCAGGCGATGACGCGGTCGTTCGCCCTAATCGACGGCAATTCGTTTTACTGCTCGTGCGAGCGCGTGTTCGACCCGAAGCTGAAGGGGCGGCCTGTCATCGTACTGTCCAACAATGACGGCTGCGCGGTGGCGAGGACGGCCGAGGCCAAGGCGCTCGGGATCAGGATGGGCGCGCCGATGTTCTCGATCCGTGAGCTCTGCCGGCGCGAGGGGGTCGTCGTCTTCTCCTCGAATTACACGCTCTACGGCGACATGAGCCGCCGCATGAACACCGTCTACCAGTCCTTCGCCTCCGACATCGAGGTCTACTCGATCGACGAGAGCTTTCTCGACTTCACCCCTGTCGCTCCGGAGAGGCGCGAAGAACTCGGCCGGGATCTGCGCTCGACGGTCTCGGCATGGACCGGCGTCCCGACCTGCGTCGGCATCGGGCCGACGAAGACCCTGGCGAAGCTCGCCAACAGGATCGCCAAGAGCACGCCTCAGTTGCGCGGGATCTGCGACCTGACCAGCGACGAGGCCCAGCGCGAGTGGCTTCCCCTCGTTGCACTGGAGGACGTCTGGGGCATCGGGCGGGCCAGCCAGGCGAAGCTGGGCGCCTTCGGATGCGAGACGGCCGCCGACGTCGCCGCGCTCGATCCGAAGCTCGCCAGGAAGACGCTGACCGTTGTCGGCGAACGCATCATCCATGAGTTGCGCGGTCAGCCCTGCATCGACCTCGAGGCGGTGGCGCCGACCCGAAAGGGTTGCGCCGTCACCCGCTCTTTCGCCGGACGCGTCGAGACGCTGGAGATGATGCAGGAGGCCATCGCCGCCCATGCCACCCGGCTCGGCGAGAAGCTCCGCCGCCATGGCCTCGCCACCGATCACGTCACGGTCTTCTTCCACACCTCGCCCTTCAACAAGGGTCCATCGCGATCGGTCTCGACCACCGTCGATTTCCCGGAGGCGAGCAACGACACGCTGGTGCTGGTGCGCGCCGCCAAATGGGGCGCGAGACGGATCTGGAAGCCCGGCTACGCCTACGCCAAGGCAGGCCTGATGACGGTGGACATCGTCCCGCTGGAGAATTCGCAGCGCGCCCTTATGGGCGGCCTGGACCGCGAAAAGAGCGGCCGCCTGATGGCGGCGCTCGACGCCTGCAACCAGCGCCACGGGCGCGGCGTTGTCTTCCCGGCGGCGGCAGGGATCGCGCGCCAACGCAAGGCATGGGTCACGAAATTCGAGATGCGCTCGCCGCGATACACGACGAGGCTGGACGAGGTGCCGGTGGTAGGCCGGGCGTGAGTTCACGCGCGCACCCCACGACGCCAGACGGCCGCTACTTCGTCGTCGCGGGCCGCCTGTGGCGATCCACGAACCCGGCCATCCCGGAAGAACGTCGTCATCACCTCGTCGCCGAGCTCATGCAGGCTCGGCGAGCCGTCAAGGATGCCAAGCGTGGAAGCGCTGACCTTCGGCTCGCCCGCGAACGCATCGATGCCGCCAAGGTCGCATTGGGAGAGCGCGGCCCCGTCTGGTGGGACGACGGCGCGCCGGATCTGAACCGCCACATGGCCAAGAACACGCCCTACGCGGAATGGGCGGGAGCACTGAAAAAATGCGCGACCGAGGATTAGATGGGAGTGTGGCGGGGTCCCGGTCACAGGATGCCTCCATGTCAACACGGCATGTGAACGTCACGACGCGCGTCGGCACGGAAGGACCTCATCGGGTCGACTGCCGCTCGATCCCGGCTCGCTCAACGAGCGCCTGTTCGACATCGGGGTGTGGCTGATCGAGCGCGAAATTCCGCATCAGGCCCGCATCCTGATGGAGCCGGAGCACGAAAGGCTGCGGGTGAGCTTCCCGGATCTTGAGGACGCCAAGGCGTTCCGGGAGCGCTTCGGACCGCGGCTGAACTCGTAACGGAACGGAACCGTCAGCTCACCGTTGACTCGGCGTTTCGTTGAGTCAGTTGGGTGGAGTTCGGCATGGCCAGGCGCATGCTGCGAGCCGGTGCCGGCGGGCACGTCGCGCAAAGCCCCATCGTCACGCGGCGCCCGAGTCGCCGCCAAGCAACCCTCCAATTCGACCCGATGCCGGATCGAATCGAACCCTGCCTGGTGCTGCTCGCGCCCAGGGCCCCGGGCGGATTGGAATGGGCGTTCGAGGTCAAATGGGATGGCTATCGGCTCGCGATCCACGTCGATCGCGGCAAGGTACGCATACTGACGCGTGGTGGTCACGACTGGACGAGCCGTTTCCCGACGATCACTCATGATGCCCTGGAGATGGGTTTCGAAAGCGCGATCATCGACGGCGAGGCGGTGGTGCTCGATGAGCGCGGGGCATCCGACTTCGGTGCCTTGCAGCGGGCGCTGGGTGGTCGTGGTGGGAGGAAGTCCGCAGCCGCGGCGATCCTCTACGCCTTCGACCTTCTCTATCTCGACAGCCGCGACCTGCGCGCGCTCATGCTCGACGAGCGGCGCGACCTGTTGATGACGGCGATCAAGCCTCATACCTCTATCCGGATGAGCGAGGAACTCGACGCGGACGGAGCCGCCTTTCTGAAGCTCGCCTGCGAACTCGGTCTGGAGGGCATCATCGCCAAGCGCCGGGACGCGCCCTACCGATCCGGCCGGGGCGGAGACTGGCTCAAGATCAAGTGCGTCCAGTCCGAGACCTTCCTCATCCTCGGCTACGAGCCATCATCGGTGGCGTTGGGCGGGATCGGTCGCTTGCTGCTGGCGGCTCGTTGCGGCGACGGACTGGCCTATGTCGGCAGCGTCGGTACGGGGTTCACCACCAAGACGGCTTCAGATCTCAGGAAGCTGCTGCAATCCTTTGAGACTGAGAAGCCCGCGATCCCGCTGAAGACGAAAGGCATGGTCTGGGTGCAGCCCATCCTACCCGCGGAGGTCGCATTCCGCGGTTGGACCAATGACGGCAGCGGGTTAGGGACCTGCCGATCACGCCAGAGAAGCTGATCTAGGCGACCGAACATGCAAGCACGGACGCTGTCGAGCCGGAGGCGATCGCGGGTCGGCAGCTCGTCGTTTCCCCTCGCTTGGACCAGATCGATCAGGTCTGGTTCAGAACGGAAGACTGGAACTCAGAACGGTAAAATTTGGAGAGATCCGGACCATTATAGAGATTTACGACAAGCGCCCGGTCAATTGTCGGTCATTCTGTCAAAAATGCCCCCAAAACAGAGCTCGTCCGAACTCGATTCTTTACACTTTGCAATGAAGGAATCTCGAAGCTGCGGCGGAGGCAGGCCGGTGGGGATCTCACAAGCGCACGCGTGCACCTCGCCGACGTCCGGGGGCTCCGGGAAGAAGCTTCATTCGCAGCGCGCGGCGACCCGAGAAAGCCCCTCCAAAATCGTCGACCGAGCGGCTCCGTTGTTCAGCCTCGCCTAGCGGCGTTGGAGTCGACAAGCTCTGGGCCCCTCTTTCGCCGCTGCTGGAGGCTTGCGAAGAAAATGCAGGCATCACCTCCAGTGATGCGCTTCCCTTCGAGCAGTTCCTCCGCCGCGTGCTCCACCGCGCCGGGGTGGTCCTCGACGAGTGAGCGCGCCCTAACCATTTGCTCCGCAAGAACGATTTCGACCCTCTCGCGAATGGCTTGTGATGTATGGAGCAATCGAAGCAGCTCCGGCTCTCCGTCACCCGCCAGGAAAGCCAGCCCGTCGCCGAGCCCGTATGACGCTTCGAGCCGCAACGCAGCCAGGGTTGCCAGATGGAGGTCGCTTCCGCGAGTTCCCCCGGCTCCAATAGAACGATTGCCCAGGATGGCCTCTTCCGCAGCTATGCCAGCCAGCAGAAAGCAAATCTCGTCGAGGAGGCTCTGGACGGTGATCTCGGCGATCGGCGTCTTGCCGATCCGGACAACCCCCAATGATTGATGCCCGCCAGCCGGAATTTCTTTGGCCCGGATCTCGGCAAACTCGAACGGCTTCTCCAACGCGACGGCGGCAACCACATGACCGGCCTCATGGACGGCTGCACGGCGCAACATCGCGTCGGGAATGGAGACTGTCGGCGGAAGCGTTGCCTCGAGATCAGAGACGGAGACCATCCGTCGAGCCCGACGGGCCGATCGGCGGGCGTCACGAACGAGTTGCTCCAAGGCAGCGCCGCTCCAGCCTTCGGTCCGGCCTACGGTGACGGAAAGATCGTCGTTTTGTAGAGCCCCAGCCAGATGCCAACGGATAATGCCCTCGCGAGCCGGACCATCGGGTAGTAGAATCCGTATATGGCGATCGAGGCGTCCAGGCCGAACGAGAGCGGCATCCAATCTTTCCGGATAATTGCACGCGCCTACGACAATCACGCCCTCCCGCCGTTCGGCGCCATCGATGCATTCAAGGAGAGCTGCCACCTCCTTATTGTGGTATTGGCTGTTGTATTCGTTGCTGAATTTCTCCCTGTCTCCAGCGGCGTCGACCTCGTCGATAAAGATAATGGACGGCGCGTTCTTACGCGCTTCGTCGAAAGCGGCCCTCATCGCCCGGAGATATTCGCCAAGATGGCCGTGCGCTTGCCAGCGTGCCAGTGACCCTAGAACGAGATGCACGCCGCAGCTTGCCGCTAGAGCCTTTGCTAAGGTCGTCTTGCCGGTCCCGGTCGGGCCGCTGATTAGAATCCCCTTATCGATGTCCTCCCACCCGATCTTGCCCTCACGCCAGTCATTTAGATCTTGGGCGAGATCAAGCGCCCAGCTCCCGGCCTCGCCTAGGCCATGCAGATTCTCGATGCGGAGTTCCCGATCCTTGACCGGGGTGCGGTTCTTCAGAACCTCCCTCATACAATCTAGAGATTGAGACACGGGCCTGGTCCGCCACAGCATCGAACCGACGAGATCCAGAGGCATGGCAGCAAGCTCCTCGGCCTGCACCACACTCATCCGCCGCTTAAGGCAGACGCGACTGGCCGCCATGAGGTGCCGGACCTGAGGGCGGTCCAACTTCACCACGTCGTCGATTGCCGCCATTACCGCGTTCGGAACCTCGGCCACATCTTTCGCAAGAATGACAAGGCAATCGTGCTTCAGAAGGTCGTCCTGAGTGGCCTCTTTTCGCTCCTTTCGCCAGTGATCGGGGGCGACCACGATCTTCGCGTTGTCGCCAAAATCGAAGCCGCCGAACCGATCAGGTTTCGAAAACGCGAAGTTGGTTGCATGCCGGTAGTCCTCGACGTCGGCATCGTCTGGGACGATCAGGACGAGTGCGAGGGTACCGCCGCGGCGCAGATACGGCCGGCAACCACGGATCGTCGCGCAATAAGCCAAGAGGCGGCCAGCGCTGCGGATAATGTTGGCGCGGTCCCGCAAGACTCTGCCATTCCGTTTTCTCATCGGACTGGACCCCGGTTAGCGACAATTGCGAAATGGAGAGACTTCGACGACGAGGCTCGGATTGAACTCCGGGTTCTCGCGTCCTCCTCCGCGGTGCGGATAGCCGGCTTGGTTCGAAAGGATACGCGTCTGGCCGACCCAATAGTCGTGGGAGGCGTGATCGTGACCATGGATCCAGAGCTCGGGTCTATATTGCTCAATGACCTCGGTGAGGTCGGAGGCGAAAGCAGGCGACAGCGCGTCCCCCCGGTATCGGGGTTGAACGGAGCCAGGGTGAGGAGCGTGGTGCGTGACCACGACCGTACTCCCTCCGAATGGCTTCCGGAGGTTCTCCACGATGAAGTTCAGATCCTGGGCATGGAGCGCGGCGGCGTGCGGAGGCAGGAAGCGCCTCCGTCGTCCATCTTCGACCACCTCGATTAGGCGGTGATCGTTCATTCTCAGGAGCGCCGCGAGTCGCGCCTCTTCTGCGTCTCCCAGAAGGGCGTAGTCGGTCCAGAGCGTGCAGCCGATGAAGCGTGTATCGCCGACGACGACCATTCCCGGCGCCAACATGTCGATTCCGGCCCGCTGGGCCAAGATCTCGCCCGTGCTCAAGGATTCAGCGAGCTCTGCTCGATAGAACTCGTGGTTCCCCGGCACGAAGACGACCGGTCTCCCCTTGAGCGGGCCGCTCCGTTGCCGATCGATCCACGCAATCGCGTCCGCGATCGGTCGCCCGATGTCGCCGGCGAATACGGCGACATCGAAATCCTCGATGTCATCGGGAAGTTCGAAGGGGCCGAATTCAAGATGAATGTCGGATAGGACGAGAAGACGCATGCATCATTCCTATTGGCCGCGTCGGGTGCGAAACGCGCGCGACGATGAGTTGGAAGCCGGAGGTAATTTTCTCGGCTCCCTCGATGGATCTCGTTGAGCGGAAACTTCAGCCGCCGGACGTCGACTTGATGTGCGTGCCGAGCCGATACCAGCGAGACCGTGTTCTCGCCCAACCGCGCTCTCCGTCGATCACGACGAGGTCGGAGGTAACGACCCTGCGCCCCGATCCCGCCAGCAGCGGATGTCCGGAGACCTCGCCGACGAGGCAATAGGCGGGCCTTGACGTCACCAGCCATCGATCAAGCATCGGCGCCGTCGCGAGTTCGGCGCTGGCCGGAGCTTTCGTTGCGCAGAACAACTTGAGGTCGGCGACGAGACGCGTCAGCCGTTCGATCTCGAGTTCAAGCCCTGCCCGCCGTTCCGCCCAAGCCAAATCTATTGGATCCATCGGAATGCCGTTCCTGCTAGATTCACCCGGGAACTCGACTAGCGAACTGCCCGTCGCGCTCGGCACGACGTAAGCAATGATCGTCCGGGCGTGCGCGAGCATCGGCACCTATTGAGCGCCCATGAACTTGCCTCAACGTGATCCCCGAGAACCGCGCCTCCTCCTCCTCGCTCGCTAAGGAGAGGGATTCGCCATCCGCGAAAACATGCACGAGCAATGGCTTCAGGCAGAGCTCGACCATCCCATGTGCCAGCAGCAAGCCGATTGTCATTCGGCCAACGGCGCAACCAGATCTGGCCAAAACCAAGAGTTCCATGACGCGTCCTCAACCGTGATTCGGGGCATGTCTCCGATCAGGTTTGAATCCCGCATACCTAAATGTCCCGATCAGGACAATTCAATTCTTGCATGGGCAAGGTTTTCCTGTTTGGGACAAATTGTTGACAAGCTGGATTCCAAGGCGGTCGCGTGCCATTCCACCGAGATGGTTGCGACTGCTAAGCTGTTGAGAGCGGCCAGGATTGCGCTCGGGCTCAGCCTCGACGAGCTCGCGGCGGAAGCAGGGATCGATCGCAGGACCGTGAGCCGGGTAGAGGGTCGTGGCGACGACCAGCGTCCGCTCGGAAGCGCTATCGCCGTCGAGCGCGCGCTCGAACGGAAGGGCATCGTCTTTCTAAAGGCTACTGCGAACGAAGGGGCTGGATTTCGCTTGCCAACCGAGCCCCCAACCCGATCGGCGCTTTAATCTCTGCTCCACCTTGGGTTGAGAGCATAACATCGAAATCAATGAGCGGTTCTGCTGGCAAACACACCAACAGCGACGCGATCGGCGTCACGGTCCTGCTTCTGAGGATCAGGGTAGCCCACTAGGCCGATCTGGGTATGGCTCGCCGTTGGAGAGTTTCCTCCTGCGACGAGCGGATCGGCGACCTGCTCGTGGTAGCAGCAAAACGCGCTCCTGATCGTCGCGCTCCAAGCCTTGGGCCTGGTCATCGATGAAGATCCTGCCGTCCTTGATCTCGACGGCGATGATTTCATTGAACATTTCACCCTCCCCAGCCTCGGCACGCCTAGCCGCGCTCCCCGGCTGTTGCCAACTCGCATCTTGACTTGGCAGAGGGCAATGTTCCTATTTTGTTCCTTCAAATAGGAGCCCGTTCCGATGCACATGTCGCCCGCCGTCTTGGGACCACCGATCTTTCTGCCGGTCTACCTGAAGGCAGTGCGGGCGGGATTCCCCTCGCCGGCGGACGACTACCTCGACGTCCCGATCGATCTATCCCGGGCGCTGATCCAGAACGCCCCGGCCACCTTCATCATGACGGTCGCGGGCGACAGCGCGATCGATGTCGGGATCTTCGACGGCTCATTGATCACGGTCGATCGCAGCTTGAAGCCGCGTGACGGCGACGCCGTTGTCGTCGACGTCAACGGCGAGCGTTCGATCAAGATCTTCAAGTCCACCGCGGGCCGATCAAGTCTCGCGTTCGGCAACCGGCGCTATCCCGACTACGACCCCGGGCCGGACGCCGAGATCGAGATCTTCGGCGTCGTGACCAACACGGTGCGGCGCTTCCGGAGATGACCCGCTCGTTCGCTCTGATCGACGGCAACAGCTTCTACTGTTCCTGCGAGCGGGTCTTTGATCCGAAACTGAAGGGGCGGCCCGTCATCGTGCTGTCCAACAACGATGGCTGCGCGGTCGCCCGGACGGCCGAGGCCAAGGCGCTAGGCATCCGGATGGTGCGCCGATGTTCACGATCCGCGAACTCTGCAAGCGCGAGGGCGTCGTCGTCTTCTCATCGAACTACACGCTGTACGGGGACATGAGCCGCCGCATGAACACGGTGTACCAGGGATTCGCGCCTGACATCGAGATCTACTCGATCGACGAGAGCTTCCTCGACCTGACGCCGGTCGTCCCGGAGCAACGCGAGGAACTCGGTCGAGACCTGCGATCGACGGTGTCAACCTGGACGGGTGTCCCGACCTGCGTCGGCATCGGACCGACGAAGACGCTCGCCAAGCTCGCCAACAAGATCGCCAAGAGTACGCCGCAACTCCGCGGCGTCTGCGACCTGACCAGCGAAGAGGCGAGGCGCGAGTGGCTGCCGCTCGTCGCGCTGGAGGACGTATGGGGCATTGGCCGTGCCAGTCAGGCCAAGCTGGGCGCATTCGGCTGCCAGACGGCCGCCGACGTCTCCGCGCTGGATCCCAAGCTCGCCCGGAAGACGTTGACGGTCGTCGGTGAGCGGATCATCCATGAGCTTCGCGGCCAGCCCTGCCTCGACCTCGAGGCCGTGGCGCCGACCCGGAAGGGTTGCGCCGTTACCCGATCCTTCTCCGGGCGAGTAGACAACTTGGAGATGATGCAGGAAGCCATCGCCGCCCATGCCACACGGCTCGGCGAGAAGCTCCGGCACCATGGCCTCGCGACCGACCACGTCACAGTCTTCTTCCACACCTCGCCCTTCGACAACGGCCCGTCTCGGTCGGTCTCGGTCACCGTCGATTTCCCGGAGGCGAGCAACGACACCCTTGTGCTAGTGCGCGCTGCGAAGTGGGGCGCGAGGCGGATCTGGAAGTCGGGCTATCTCTACGCCAAGGCCGGGCTGATGACCGTCGACATCGTGCCGCCGGAGAACTCTCAGCGCGCCCTGATCGGCGCCCTCGATCGCGACAAGAGCGGCCGCCTCATGGAGGCTTTGGATGCTTGCAACCAGAAGCACGGACGTGGCGTTGTCTTCCCAGCGGCGGCGGGGATCGCCCGCCAGCGCAAGGCATGGACCGCCAAATTCGAGATGCGGTCGCCAAGATACACGACACGGTTGGATGAGGTGCCGGTTGCGGGGCAGGCGCGAGTTCGCGTGAGCGCCCGGCGATGCTCGACCGCCTGCATTTCGTTGTCGCCGGCCGCTGGATGGCTGCGTAGACGAAGCAGGTCCCCCGCCAGCCGAATTGCTCGACAAGTTTCAGGGCGGAGACGAATTCGTCCCAGTCATTTGTCGTTGAGGACAGGGAAACACGGAACGATCTCGCGCAGTGGCGGGCGCCGCCTTACATCGCTTGTCGGCAACGCTTGTCCTGAGCGGCGCATCCCGAACGCTGAACGCCAGAGGCCATTCTGAAGCCACGGATGGTCAGAAGAGACTCGGGTGATTATCTATACTCACCAGCGGGGATCCTATGTCGATAGCAGTAACGCAATCCTTGGAATTCGACATCACGGACGAGCTCACGAGCCGCCCGATCGGATCAGCCGACCATCTCAAGGAAAAGCAATACATCCAGGATCTGGCACTCCGGCTGGGCGAGGCTCCGGAAGAGGTGCTGCCGCGTTTCGTCGAGATCGCGATGCGCATGTCGGGAGCCAACTCCGCGGGCTTAAGCCTGTACGAACCCGAACCCGCGCCCGGCGTGTTCCGCTGGCACCATCTAATCGGCGAGCTCGCCCGCTTCAATAATGCCACGACGCCCCGCAACAACAGCCCTTGCGGGATCACACTCGATCGGACCGGTCCCGTGCTGATGCAGCATGTCGAGCGCGTTTATGACTGGGTGGCTGAAGCCGGGATCGTTGTCCCGGAAGTGCTGCTCGTTCCGCTCTTCGTCGGGCGCACGGAACCTGTTGGCACGCTCTGGATCGTTTCCAACAGCGTTGGCCACTTCCACAGCGGGCACGCGAGGGTGGCCGGAGATCTGGCGTCGTTCGTCGGGACCGTTCTGCGTGTCCAGCGATCCGAGGAAGAACTCAAACGTGCGCTCGAGGCACAGGAAACCGTCTCCCGAGAGATGAGCCATCGGGTGAAAACCTCTTCGCGCTGGTCAACACGATGATCCGGTTCGGGGCCAAAAGCGCTCGCGACAAAGATGATTTTTCCCAGACGCTGACGGGCCGCATGCTGGCGCTCGCCAGCGCCCACGAGATGGTCATGACCAAGGACAAAGTCGACGCTGCGGATCTTGATCACGTCATCCGCTCGATCGTCGAACCCCATGAGCACGACGCCGGGACACGGTTCCTGTTGAACGGAACGACGATGTCGGTCCGACCGCAATCGATCAGCGGGCTGGCGCTGGTCATCAACGAACTCGCCACCAACGCGATCAAGTACGGTGCCTTGGCATCCGAAGAGGGGCAGGTTTCGATCTCGTGGGATACGGAGGACGACGCGCTCAATGTGCGTTGGGAAGAACGCGGGGGCGCCGCGATCGAAGCCGTCCCCGAGCGCATCGGCTTCGGCAGCCGTCTGCTGGACACGACAATCGTGCGCCAGTTTGGCGGCACTCTTTCGCACGACTGGCGACGGGAAGGCGTGGTCGTGTCGATCAAGCTGCCGCTGACAGCAATCCTAGGCTAGGTGGCTGCGCGCCGGGCGGCTTCGAGCTCGGCCGGGCGATAGGGCTTCGCGATGAAAGGGACGTGCTCGGGCAGGTCGCCCGCCACGTTTAATCCGCCCGGAGACCACGATAATGTGGACGGGAGGCCAACGTCCGGGATGGCAAAGACCAGCTCGTCCCGTTAGCCGAACCGGGCATTTCGACATCCGTCGTTACGATGCTGATCCCGGCATGCTGCTCAAGGTCAGCGATCGCCGCCTCGGCGTCAGCGGCCTCGATCGCGTCGAAGTCCGGCGGGCTCCACCAGCCGCGGAGTCTTAGGCAGAACCCGAGTTCCCGTCGTCGGCTTCACGACGCGCCTTGGAGGCCCGCTTGCAGAAATCACGCCTGATGACGACCAGATCCTCCTCGTCCATCTCTTCCAGATCGAGGAGTTCCTCGCGCGCTCCTTCCAGCCGGATGATGAGTTCGTCGAGCTTGATCTGCATCGCGGCCGTATCGCGGTTCTGGCTGTTCTGGATGATGAACACCATCAGGAAGGTGATGATGGTCGTCGAGGTGTTGATGACGAGCTGCCATGTATCGTTGAAGCCGAAGATGGGCCCTGAAACCGCCCAGACGACGATCAGGCCGACCGCGACGAAGAAGGTGAGCGGCTTTCCGGTCCAGCTTGATACCGACTGCGCAACCCGCGTGAACAAGGACACCTTGCTGTCCTTGTGAATGATGTGTTCGTAACTCGACATGATGTCACCTCGAGAGCAATTTGAAGGCTTCGTCCGCACATCATTGGAACCGCCCGCTCACTGGGCGAGTTCCCATTGCGAGCGTCGGAGCAACCGCATGAATTGGTTCGACGAGTTATCGACCGGGTGCGCCAGGTTCGCCGGGCGACCCGCGATGCTGCTGATCGCTTTGGCATTGTCGCTAGCTGGAGCCGTGGCCTTCTTATCAGGAAGCGACCACTTTCTCGGAGGCGCCAGCTTGGCAATCAGCACCGTGACCCTTCTGCTTCTGCCGATCCTACAAGCGACGCAGAACCGCGACGGAGCGGCATTGCAGGCGAAAATCGACGAGCTCATCCGCGCGCATGAAGGCGCCCGCAATTCGTTGATCGGGGTCGAGGCGCGCAGCGACGAGGAGATCGAAAAGGCGCGATGCTCCGAGGAAAAACATTCCGGCTGAGGCTCGGGCTACTGCCAGCGGAACCTCGATCCGAAGGCGGCGTTAGATCGGTTTCACCTAACCGGAGGCGCGATCCATGGCCAGCGAACCAAAGACGCTCAACGATCTCTTCATCGACACCCTCAAGGACATCTACTACGCCGAAAAACAGATCCTGAAGGCGTTACCAAAGATGGCGAAGGCCGCGTCGTCACCTGACCTCAAGGCCGCCTTCGAGAAGCACCGCGACGAGACCGAGACGCATGTCGAACGTCTCACCCAGGTCTTCGAGATCGCCGGCAAGGCTCCGCGCGGCAAGACCTGCGACGCCATCCTGGGCATCATCGAGGAAGGCAAGGAGATCATGGAGGACTACGCAGATAGCCCAGCTCTTGATGCGGGATTGGTCGCTTCGGCGCAGGCCGTCGAGCACTACGAAATGACCCGCTACGGCACGTTGAAGACCTGGGCGGCGCAGCTCGGCCTCAAGGATGCCGCTGACTTGCTGGATCAGACGCTCCAGGAGGAGGAGACGACCGACCAGCTTCTGACCAAGCTAGGCGTTGCAATGATCAACAAGAGCGCGCAGGGCAAGGCTGCCTGAGGCCGAACGCGCGTCGGCTCTTAAGGAGCCGGCGCGCCGTCCCGGGGAGGAAGAGATGGGCGAGCAAATGCCGTCGCTCACCGATCGCACCATCCACCTCTGCGTGGATATGCAGAGACTCTTCGCTCCGGGAGGCCCTTGGGCCACGCCATGGATGACGCGTGTCCTTCCTCAATGCGTTGCCCTCGCGGAGGCACGCCCGCTGGCGACCCTCTTCACACGCTTCGTCACGCCAGCCTCGCCGGAGGAGACCATCGGCGCATGGCGCGACTTCTATCGCCGCTGGCCGGAGACGACCCGTGAACGGCTGGACCCCGCGCTCATCGAACTCGTCCCGGAACTGGCCCGCTTCACGCCCCCGGCCCCCGTATTCGACAAGCCCGTCTACTCGGCCTTCACTAGCAGCAAGCTGCTCGCATACCTCCGGGCGCGCTCCATCGACACCGTCGTGTTGTCCGGTGCCGAGACTGATGTCTGCGTTCTTTCCACCGCGCTGGGAGCCGTCGACCACGGCTTCCGCGTCGTGATCGCGACCGACGCCGTGTGCAGCTTCTCTGACGCCGGACACGACAGCCTGCTGGCGCTCTTCCGGGAACGCTTCAGTCAGCAAATCTCGGCAGTCACGGTCGGAGAGATCATCGGCCGTTGGCATCCCTGATCCAGACCGTCTAGGCCGCGGTGTACCTCGGAAGCATCTCCGACCGATCGGCGCGGCCTGGAATTTCCGTAACGCGTGCCCGCCTCGGAAAACTAAAGCCGGTGTAGCGCTTCGATCTTGGCGACGACGTAGTCAAAGGTCGCAGCATCTTCCATCAGCGCCATATTGATATCCCCGCTCTTGAGAGATTTGAGCATCTCTTCCTTGCAGTCGGCGGCGAACGCCGAACCTCCGCGCGTTCCGATATACCACATTGCGAAGTCGATGCAGAGGTACATGGTGCTGAGCACGATGTTGATCTTCTCCAGGTCCGTCGCGTCGATGCCCCTGCGATTTCCGCCATTGAACATGGGAGCCTCCCTTGTGCCCCCCGTGGTGGAACGGTCCAGCTCACCCACTGTTCCGCGCAGTCGGAAAAGACCTTCCGCTTGGTCAAGTGCCAAGGGCGCCGCGAACCTACCGGAACGGCTGGGCCCTATGATTTGCGTGCCATCTGCCGACGAACGCGCTCGAGCAACGAGCTCCAAACGGTTTCTTCGGATGGAGCGGCTTGCTCTGTTTCGGCCCCCACTAAAGCTGTTGCATTTCGCAAGGCGCGCTTCTTGCTCATTCGAGCCCGAAAGGCTTCACGCCTCCGATAGTAGGCCGTCGAGCGCATTTTCATCGCCATCTGCCCCTTGCCCCAAAGGGCAAGCTAGTCGACCCGGAACCTCCGGTCTTTAGCATTTGACAATCCACCGGCGGTTTGAAGCCGGCCAGCTCAGCGTTGCCAGGTGTCGCGATCAGACATTCTTTCCCCGTTTCATAATTATCAGTTTTCAACGCCAATTCTCGACGCTCTCTCTTAGGCAATCGACCGGACTACCCAGGGGTTGCTTTGCGGCACATCAGAAGAGCGCATAATCGCTCTCGATATCACTTTGGCGATCGAGCTCGCCCCCCAAATCGGGGCTCTCAGAGAGTTACGAACTCTGGGAGCCATCATCTGATTCATCGTCACGGGAATGAGAGTGGCTCCGGGATGGTAGCCGGAGCCATCGCCAAGCTAGGCCGCCTTGGCTTGAACCTACTTATTGATCTTCACCGGCGCCTGATCGGGCCTGCGGAGCCTAGCCCACGTGCAGGCGCTCTCTCCTTGCGCGGGCTCCCTTCCCTGCGTCATTCGATGTAACTGACGCCGTCGTTCACCCGAAGGACAACACCGCGAGAATCCCGAGGATGAGAGCAAGGGTGACCAGCCATAGCGATGCGGCAAGCGACATGGGCGGGACTCGATAAAAAATCGGCGGCTGACAACGCGGGTTTCTCAAGAGAGTTCCGCTGCGTCAAACTGTGCGTCCCCGAAGACCTCGCCTTGGATTCGAACCTGGGATTTGAGGACTATGCAACCTCTGCGTAGCCATTCCGCCACGAGGGCGAAGAGAACGCGACCGCGGCTCATGCCGCGAACGCAGCAGCTCCGGCGAATGCCCGGCTCCACCATGCGCTCGATAATTGCAGTTGGTAAAGGCTGCTCGATAGAGGTGTCGGTCAACCGATCCCAAGTGGAACTTTTTACAAGGATTCTAAGTTTGTTCGGTAACTGGGGAGCAACTGGAGTTCTGATCATGAAGAGGATCATTCTTGCTGCCGCTATCGCCTTGGCGCCCATGGCGGTCTTCGCTCAGAATCCCTCTGGCGCCCAGGGTGGTGCGGCCGGCGGTGCGGCTGCTGGCGCGGTGGGTGGAGCGGTCGTTGGCGGCCCGGTCGGCGCAGTCGTCGGTGGCGTTGGCGGCGCCGTCGTCGGAGGCATCATTGGCGACAACACGCCGCGCTTCAAAACCTATGTCACCGAGCAGCGCGTCCCGTCCTATACCTACAGTGAAGAAGTTCGGGTCGGCGCCGTCCTGCCCGAGCGCGGCGTGACCTACCACGCGGTGCCGGCCGAGTATGGCGTGAAGGATTACCGCTATACCGTCGTTAACAACCGCACGGTCCTGGTCGAGCCGAAGACCCGCAAGATCGTCCAGGTCATCGAGTAAGCAGGGCAAGCCAAAAACAAAGGCCCGGTCTCGCTCACGCGGGGCCGGGCTTTTTTCGTTAGCGCGGAACGGAACCGCCCGCTCCATCGTGCGTTTCGGACGATGGCGCTCATGCCGCTTCCGAGCGCCAAGCCTGCCGCCTGTCTCAATTGCCGGGGAAGGCGGCAGGCGTTCTGTGTCGCGTTGGGTGGCGTGTCATGGAAGCAGATCGCGTAGAGGCCATAGCCAGGGCGCTTTGCCGGTCGGCCGGCTTCGACCCTGATGCAGTTCTTCCTCCTGAACTCGATTATGCGTTGATGTCGCCCGCTCGAAGTCCACTGCCCGCGTGGCAGCGGTTCCGGAGGGCCGCGGAGGTGTATTACGACGCGCGGGTTTTCGAGCTTGCGTCACGGTCGATAAAACCACCTGCGCGGTTATCCTGAGGCTAGGACTGGCGGTCACCGGCTGTCTTCACCGCGATGACGCGCTTCATAGACTTCGATCGCCAAGCTACCCTGCGGACCGTTGGGACGGAATTGTAGCCGGTGTTTCCGCATTAGCTGAAGCGCTACGGCTTCAGATGGCATGACCCGCGGCTGACGATTTCAACGGCGCGGAGCACGTTATCGAGGCTCTCGAACGTATGTGAGGCGACTTCGCGCAGGGCGCTGCCTGATTGTCCTACCGGGGCAAAACGGAACAAGCGGGGGCCGAGTTGGTCGATATGTCCGGCAGGCCGTCCCAAGAGGTCGGTAAGTACCCAATGGCCGGGCGCAGTCCTAGAAACGTCGAAGTCCATCATCGGCCCTCCGCTCGATGCCAATGCGGAACAGGCAGCGAAGTTGCATGGCGCCCGATGACCTTCTGCAAAGCCGCCTTCGATCTAGCACCGGCAAGCGGGGTCTGAATTCTTCTCGGGTCGGATTGGTCGGAGGTGCCTGTGCCCCTATACCGGTTTGTCGTGAATGATGGACGTCATCTTGATCTGGCTGACGCCATTGAACACCCCCAGCGACATCGTCGCCGTGAAGGACGCTCACCGAGCTCTTGCCGAGCTGGTTGCTGATCTGCCGGCTGGCGCTCGCGCCGAATACCGCATTGCTGTCGAGGACGCTGCGGGGACAATCATCTATCAGGCCTCGTTGACATTTCGAGGCGAGACAGCCGCCGATATAAAGGCACGAGGTGTGGACGGCGGATCGACCAAGTAATCGCCCGCGCTCCGCCGACTGCGGCGCTTCGCCGCCGGCCAGCTTTCACTGTTGAAGTGACGCAACGGTCCGATCGTAGACGCCCTGGTCCTTTCCAGCCAGGCGGCTAAAATCTGGACCGCGCTGATTGTCACCGGCGGAATGCTAGGCGTCGCCGCAGTGACTTGGTGGGCCTCCCGGCGCTGGCCCCTATAGGCATGCGCGGCCTCTTGAAAACGAGGCGAACTGTCATCTTATTATGGCCGCAATCTCAAACAGTGCCCTAGGAAGGAGGAGAGTACCATGCCGTTCAGTTCGTTGAGTGATCCGGTCGTAATTGCACGGGCGTTGTCGGCTTCGGAGGCCGCATGGGCAAGGGTCAAAGACGAGCAGATTATGATGTTTGGCTCGGAGGAGGCCGAGCAAACACGTCTCAAATTCATCGTGGCGTCCTTGGCGCCCCTCGCTCTAGGCTCAGGACTCATTGATCAGATCCAGAAGATGACGGCTGCGGCGATGCAGATGGCTGAGAAGAAGGTGTGGGCGCATCGGTCGTAGCGGGTTGCGATGCGCCGCCAGTCTTTGAGCTTGGCGA